>CALRZK010000309.1:0-5042 GCA_943372615.1 Bradyrhizobium ivorense
GCATCCTGCTCGTCCGTCAAATGGATGTTGCGTGTCGGCATGGCCATGGCTCCATTGCGATGCAATGTATCGCGATTGGCTCTTTTGCCAATGCGGCCGTCAGCCTCCTTCGCGCGTCTCACGCCGCGACGACACTGATCCGGGCAGCAACGCGCGAGCGTGGCTTTTTGCGGATGACGATCTCAACGTCCTGATCGAGCGCATTGAGCAGCGTCATGAGCCGCTCCACGGAAAAGCCTTCCAGTTTGTAGTTGCGCAGCGCCGAGACCTTGGGCTGGGTTAGCGCCAGCCGCGTGGCGGCATCTGCCCGGCTCAGCCGCGCGCGGTCCATGACCGCGTTCAGCGTACCAGCCAGACCAAGCTTGGCCTGCAGCACCTCCGCATCGGGCAATCCCAGATCCGCAAACACGTTGCCGCTGCCGCGCTTAACGTCGGTTGCATTGCTTTCGCGTGTGCGTGCTTTTTCCATGATGAGCCTCTTCCATGATGAGCCTCGTCGTTCTGTCGCGCCGGCCCTGAAATAGACGCGCTGCATTAAGTCAAATCCGGCACCACAAAACAACCTTTGATTGCATAATTATCATCGAGCCGGCTAGACTGGGCCAACTTGCCCCCGATCACCGTTGACCCCAAAACGGACAACCGTATGCTTCGCGACAGCCGAGATATCATTCGCAGGCTGCTGCAGGATGGCTTCGAGGCCGTGTCGGTGCGGGGATCGCATCACAAGTTCGTTCATCCGGTGACGCACCGGATGGTGATCGTGCCGCACCCGAAACACGACTTGCCGCGCGGCACCGTGCGCAGCATCTATCGGCAGGCCGGTTGGCCGAAGGAGTGATCCATGCCGCATTACATTGCCCTGATCCACAAAGACAGCGACAGCAGCTATGGCGTCTCGTTTCCCGATCTGCCGGGCGTGATCTCCGCCGGCGATACGATCGACGAGGCGATGCAGAACGCTGCGGAGGTTCTTGCCTTCGCCGCGGAAGATTGGGATGGCCGCGAGAGCAATGGGCGCTTTCCCGTGCCTCGGACGATCGACGAATTGCGCGGCAACGCGACCTTCCAAGAGGACGCGATCGATGCCGTTGTCGCGGCTGTGCCATTCCGCGTGAGAGCCGAGGCGGCGCAGTAACGTTCGTAGGGCGGATGAGCGAAAGCATAATCCGCCGGCCGATTTCATAGCTAAAACTCCGGCGGATTACGGCTTCGCCTAATCCGCCCTACGGCTCAGCTCCCGAACAGCTTGTTCAACTCCCCGCCCTTCGCCCCATTGGCAAAGCTCGTAAACGTCCCCTGCCCGGCGATCTCCTGCGACGCCTGCATAAAGCCGGCCCAGGCCATGCGGGCCAGTGCGCCGCCGACGCTGATGCGGCGGACGCCGAGGGAGGCCAGATGCTGCACCGTCATGGTCGGCTGCACGGTGAGGACATTGAGCGGCTTGCCGCCCAGCGCCTGCACCAGCGTGGTGATCTCCGCGTCGGAGGCGACGCCCGGCGCATAGAGGCAATCGGCGCCGGCTTCCGCAAAGGCGATCAGCCGCGCGGTGGTCTTTTTCAGGTCGCGCTCGCCATGCAGAAAGCCTTCGCAGCGCGCCACCAGCATGACGGCGGGGTCGACGCCATCGATGGCGGCGCGGGCGGCCTTGATGCGCTCCACCGCCAGCACGTCGTCATAGAGCGGCTGGTCGGCGCGGCCGGTGGAATTCTCGATGGACAGGCCGGAGATGCCGCTCGCCACGGCGCGGGCGACATGGGCGGCAACGCCTGCGGGGTCATCGGCAAAGCCGTTCTCGAAATCGGCATTCACGGGCAGATCGGTGGCGGCGGAGAGCAGCGCGAGGTGTTCGATGACGTCGTCGGCCGTGACCTTGTTGTCGGGGCGGCCGGTGGACCAGGCATAGCCGGCGGAGGTCGAGGCCAGCGCCTTGAAGCCGCAATGCGCGAGATAACGGGCGGAGCCGACATCCCAGGGATTGGGGAGGACGAAACAGCCGGATTCGTGGAACTTGCGGAAGTTGGCGCGCTTCTCGGCGGTGGAGATGGGCATGGGCGGGGCTCCCGGTTTTGTTTTTTGTAGCCTGGGTGGAGCGTAGCGTAACCCGGGGACCGACGGTTCAACTATCTCGCCGGTCCCCGGATTGCGCTTCGCTTCATCCGGGCTACGGACGTCACGCGCGTCGCGCCACCCGTTTTCCGTCTAGCTCTGTCCCGGCATCCCGCTCGCCAACAACGCCTCCAGCCGGTCCAGCTCCGGGCCGATGTCCCGCGTCACGTCCTCGGCGCGGATCGCCAGCACGCGGTAGCCGCGCTCTTCCAGCCAGGTCTGGCGGCTGGCGCGGTCGGAGACGATCACCTCGGTCTCGCCGGGATTGACCAGCTCGATGGCGATGCGCTCGGGGAAACTGACGAAATCCGGGATGTGGCGGCCGACCGGGGTCTGGCGCTTGAACTGGCCGGCAAAGCGGCGGTCGGCGCGGAGCGCGTCCCAGAGCAGCCGCTCGGCATCGGTCGGGTTGCGGCGGAGCATGCGGGCGAGGCCGCGCACCGTGCCGCTTTCATGCGGCTGCTGGCCCTTGCCGTGTTCGGCCAAGAGCGCGCGCAGGCGCGTGGCCTGTTCGCCGTCGAGCACGCCGCCCTTGGCCGGGCCCTTGCGGCCTTCGGCGATCGCCATCACCACGCCGTGCAGCGTGTGCATGTCCTGCTTGGACGGCTCCATGCGGGTAAAAATGTTGCGCAGGTTCACCAGCATGGTGTCGCGCTTTTCCGGCGGGCGGAGGAATTCGACCTTGTCGAGCTCGGCGACCAGATTGTCGAAGAAGGACGTCATCTGGTGCTGCGCCGCGCGCTCGGAGCGCTCGGGCATGGCGTAAGGCAGCGCGTTGGAGGTCGCCTGCTTGAACCATTCATAGCCGCAAAGGAGGACCGCCTGGGCGAGGTTCAGCGAGGAGAAGCCGGGATTGACCGGGAAGGTCATGATCCGGTTGGCCAGCGCCACTTCCTCGTTCTGCAGGCCATAGCGCTCGCGGCCGAACAGGATGCCGGCGGTGGCGCCCGTCTTGATATGGGCGATGGTCTCGCTGGCGGCGGCATCGGGGGCCATCACCGGCTTGGCCTGGTCATGGGCGCGGGCGGTGGTGGCGTAAAGGAGGGTGCAGTCGGCGACGGCCGCTTCCACGGTGTCAAAAATCTCGACGGCGTTGAGGACGTGGTCGGCGCCGGAGGCGGCGCGCTGGGCGTGGACATTGGGCCAGCCGTCGCGCGGCTTGACCAGGCGGAGGCGGGTCAGGCCGAAATTGCCCATGGCGCGCGCGGCGGTGCCGATATTCTCGCCGAGCTGCGGCTCGACCAGAATGACCACGGGGCCGATGAGATCGCTGTGGGGCTTGCTGCGATCGGTGCCGGAGCCGGACATGTCAGATGTCCTCCCGAATGCGAGACGACAAAACGGTGGGCGCAGCGAACAACCTTGTTGCGAACAATAAAATAATCTCCATCATGGGGTGTATTCGGTCGCGAAACCGAAGCGAATGATCGTAACTGTCAACCCGGATGGAGATTGGCATGGACATTCTGGAAACCCGGCAAAACTTTCAGAGCCTTTCGATCAAGGATCTGCTCGAAGCACGCGATCTCTACCACTATCATCTGGTGCACAAGAAAAATGTGGTTGGAACCGCGATCGGGCTTTATCTGATCCGCGACAGCGAGCCGGAAACATACGGGCACAGGGTGTCCGGTGCGCCGGTGCCTCGCCAGAGCCGCCCCAAGGGCGAGCGTCGCTTCGATAATTCCAGCGTCCGCCAGAATTCCTGGCCGTGCATTCTCGTCCTGGTCCGCGAATGGATCGAGGAAGGCAAATTCGGCGACGCGCACGGCCACAGCCCGCAGGAAATGGTTCCGAAGACGCTCTATCTGCCGGACGGCCGCATGGTGCCTGTCTGCGTGGTACGGGTCGTTCCCGGCACGCCCGACCGTCCCCGCCTGCCGAACTGGAACTGGCCGAAGTCCCGCATCGGTGGCGGCTTTCCGGTCACCAGCACGCATCAACGCCACACCATGATCGGCAGCGTCGGCTGCCTGTTCGGGGATGGCCAGACCACCTATGCCCTGACCAACCGCCATGTGTGCGGCAGCAAGGGCGAGCCGGTCTATTCGATGCTGCGCGGCGAGACCGTCCGGGTCGGCCAGTCCAGCGACAAGCAACTATCCCGGCTGCCATTTTCGGACGTCTATCCCGCTTATCCCGGACGGCGCAGTTATCTCAATCTCGACATCGGCCTGATCGAGGTGGATGACGTCAATCAATGGACATCGCAGGTCTATGGCGTCGGCCCGATCGGCGAACTGGCCGATCTCAGCGAATTCAACATCTCGCTCCGCCTCATCGGCGCCCAGGTCGTTGCCCATGGCGCTGCGTCGGGCAAGCTCGAAGGCAAGATCCAGGCGCTGTTCTATCGCTACAAATCCGTCGGCGGCTATGACTACGTATCCGATTTGCTCATCGCGCCCTCAGGCGAGCCTGCGGAGCAGACGCAGCCCGGCGACTCCGGCACGGTGTGGCATCTGCCACGCGACAGAAACAACCCGCTGCCGCGCCCGCTGGCCGTCGAATGGGGTGGCCAGACATTCCTGGCCGGGGACACCCGCGAGCGCTTCAACTTCGCGCTGGCCACCAGCCTGAGCAATGTCGCCAAACTGCTCGATGTGGAACTGATCCAGGCGCATAACACAGGCGTTCAGCCCTATTGGGGACAGATGGGGCACTACAGCATCGCCGCCTTCGCGCGGAATGCGATCAAGTCGAAAAAACTCGGCACCCTGTGCGAAGCAAATCTCGACCGCATCAGTTTCCAGCTCGACGAGCTCGATCCCAAGACCATCGCGGCCACATTGAAGGAGGCCCGGGATTCGGAGGGGTTCGTTCCGCTGGCCGATGTGCCGGATCTGGTCTGGAAAGCGCTGCCCTCGAAGAAGAAGGGTGGCCGCGACACGCGCTTTGCCGGGCCGGGACGATCCACCGGCCCCGAGCATCCCGCC
>CALRZK010000310.1:0-5018 GCA_943372615.1 Bradyrhizobium ivorense
CAATGTTAGTACTCAGGTCGATTTCGGCGCGCATGATCGTTGCCATCACGCTGGTCGGTGCAGGTTCATGCGCTGCACTCGCAGCCTTCAGCATGTGGCAGCAGCAGTCGATCATCGACACCGCTCTCGATCGCGAAGCCCGTGGCGACTATGCCAATCTCACCGCGGCGCTGAATGCCGAGACGCGCACGGTGCTCGCCGTGGCGGAAACGATGGCTGCTACGCAAAAGATCAAGGACACCATCAAGAGCGGCGATCGCGACGGCATGATTGACAGCCTCAAGGAAGCCTTGCAGTTGATCAAACCGCGCGGCCTTGAGCTGATCTCGATCCAGGCGCCGTCCGCCATCACTTTCGCACGCGTTCACAATCCCAAGACCTTTGGCGACAATGTCGCCGAGCGCCGCAAGATGGTCGTCGCAGTACAATCGACCAAGAAAGCTGTTGGCGGTATTGAGCCTGGCCGCGATGCCCTCAACGTGTTCGGCGTCACCCCGATCATGGAGGGGGACAAGCTGCTCGGCACCATGGATGTCGGTGCACCGTTCGGAAAGACTTTTGTCGATGGCATGAAGGCCCGCTTCGGCGTCGATGTCGGTATCCACCAGATCGATGGCCAGGCTGCCAAGACGCTCGCATCGACGTTGAAAGCAGCAGCGCCTGATGTCGCGCTGCTCCGCCGTGCCATTGCCGGCGAGATTGTCACGCAATATGGCGAGCTCGACAACAAGCCGATCGCGACCACTTTTGGCGCGATCAAGAGCTTCTCGGGCGACAACATCGCCGTGTTCGAGATCACCCGCGACACCAGCAGCTATCAGAGCCTGATGCGCTCCTCGCTCACCTGGCTCGGCCTGATTTCTGGCTGCGTACTGCTCCTTGCTGCCGCTATCGCCACCTTCATGGGTCGCAGCATGGCAAAGCCAATCCATGCACTTGAAGAAGCCATGCGCACCATTGCCGGCGGCAATCACAATATCGCCGTGCCAGGCGCCGGCCGCAGCGACGAGATCGGCTCGATGGCCGGTGCCGTCGAAGTGTTCAAGACCGGCCTGATC
This sequence comes from Bradyrhizobium ivorense, assembly GCA_943372615.1. Classification (GTDB taxonomy): domain Bacteria; phylum Pseudomonadota; class Alphaproteobacteria; order Rhizobiales; family Xanthobacteraceae; genus Tardiphaga; species Tardiphaga ivorense_A. The sequence goes on from CALRZK010000310.1 coordinate 1,059, forward strand.
GAAACCGAGCAACTGCGCGCGTCGCAGGATGAACAGCGTGCGCGCGCCCAGCATGAGCGCCGCGACACGATGAACGCCCTCGCCGCACGCTTCGAAAACGGCGTCGGCGGTGTCGTCAGCGCCGTCAGTTCCGCCGCCACCGAGCTACGCCAGACCGCACAATCGATGGCTGCGACCGCAGAAGAGTCGACCAACCAGACGGCAGCCGTCGCTGCCGCATCGGAAGAGGCTACGCAAAGCGCTCAAGCCGTTGCGGCCGCCGTCGAAGAACTCAATGCTTCGATCAGCGAGATTGCAAAGCAGGTCAATGAATCCGCCCGCGTCGCCGGCGATGCCGTCTCGCAGGCCAACGTCACCAATGGCGAAGTACAGAGCCTCGCCGAAGCCGCGCAGAAGATCGGCGATGTGGTCAAGCTGATCAGCGAGATTGCCGCGCAGACCAATCTGCTCGCCCTCAACGCCACCATTGAGGCCGCCCGCGCAGGCGAAGCCGGCCGCGGCTTCGCCGTCGTGGCGTCCGAAGTGAAGGCGCTTGCGACCCAGACCTCGAAAGCGACCGACGAAATCTCGACCCAGGTGTCGTCGATCCAGAACGCCACGCGCCTGTCGGTGGACTCGATCCAGAACATCACCTCGACCATCGGCCGTGTCAGCGAGATCGCCAGCACGATCGCCGCCGCTGTCGAGGAACAGGGTGCTGCCACCCTGGAAATCGCCCGCAACGTTGCCGAAGCCGCCCGCGGCACCGGCGAGGTCTCGCAGAATATCGCGGGGGTCAACGAGGCCGCCCGCGAGACGGGTATTGCCGCCTCGCAGGTGGTCGAATCCGCCGGGGAACTCTCGCGCAATGGCGAAGACCTGAAGACCCAGGTGGATGCGTTCCTGCGCGAAGTCCGCGCGGCCTGATCGCTCGATCGCTCTCAGCGGCGCGCTTCGGCGCGCCGCTCTTCCATTGCGAACAGAACGGGAATCAGCGAGCGTGATTCGTCATTTCGGATCGCTCCCTTGCCCGCTTCAGCCGCCTATCTCGACACGCTCAATCAGGAACAACGCTCTGCCGTAGAACACGGTATCGGCGAGCGCGCTACGACGCCATCAGCACCGCTGCTGGTGATCGCCGGCGCCGGTTCCGGCAAGACCAACACGCTGGCGCATCGCGTCGCGCATCTGATCGTCAATGGCGCCGATCCACGCCGTATCCTCCTGATGACGTTCTCCCGCCGTGCCGCCAGCGAGATGAGCAAGCGTGTCGAGCGCATTGCCCGCAAAGTCATGGGCGGCAATGCTGGCGTGATGACCGACGCTCTGACCTGGGCCGGCACCTTTCACGGCATCGGCGCACGCCTGCTCCGCGACTATGCCGAACAGATCGGCCTCGATCCCGCATTCACGATCCATGATCGCGAAGACTCCGCCGATCTGATGAATCTGGTCAGGCACGAGCTTGGCTTCTCGAAAACCGAGAACCGCTTCCCCACCAAGGGCACCTGTCTTTCCATCTATTCGCGCTGCGTGAATGCGGAGACGCCGCTGGAGCAGGTACTTGTCGCGAATTTCCCATGGTGCGCCGGCTGGGCCACTGAGCTGCGCGATCTGTTTGCCGGATATGTCGAAGCCAAGCAGAAGCAGAACGTGCTCGATTACGACGACCTTCTACTTTACTGGGCGCAGATGGCGGGCGAGCCTGTTCTGGCCGAACATATCGGCGGCCGCTTCGATCACGTGCTGGTGGATGAATATCAGGACACCAACCGTCTGCAGTCGACCATCCTAATGGCGCTGAAGCCTGATGGCCATGGCCTCACTGTGGTCGGCGACGACGCGCAATCGATCTATTCGTTTCGCGCCGCCACCGTGCGCAATATCCTCGATTTTCCGAAACAGTTCTCGCCACCAGCGACCATCATCACGCTGGACCGCAACTATCGCTCGACGCAACCTATCCTCGCCGCTGCCAATGGCGTCATCAGCCTCGCCCGGGAACGCTTCACCAAGAATTTGCGCACCGAGCGCGAGTCCTCGGCGAAGCCGCAGATTGTCACCATCCGCGACGAAGCCGATCAGGCCCGCGCCATCGTCGAGAGCGTGCTCGATCACCGCGAGGGCGGCGCGCGGCTGAAAGAGCAAGCCGTCCTGTTCCGCACCTCGTCCCATAGCGGCCCGCTGGAAATCGAGCTGACGCGGCGGAACATTCCTTTTGTGAAGTTCGGCGGTCTCAAGTTTCTCGACGCCGCGCATGTGAAGGACATGCTGGCGCTGCTCCGCTTCATCGAAAACCCGCGCGACCGCGTCGCTGGCTTCCGCTTGATGCAACTCCTGCCTGGTGTCGGCCCCGCCTCCGCGCAAAAAGCGTTGGATCACATGATTGTCGCACCCGATCCGATCGCCGCGCTTGCGCTGGCGCCATCTCCGCCGCGCGCGGCGCATGACTGGCGCGGCTTTGTCGATGTGGTCAGTGAGATCAAATCGGGCCGTGCAGGCTGGCCCGCCGAACTCGAACTGGCGCGCCGCTGGTATGAACCGCATCTCGACCGCATCCATGAGGATGCGCTGACGCGGCGCGCTGATCTGATCCAGCTGGAATCCATCGCCGCCGGCTATCCATCCCGCGAGCGCTTCCTTACCGAACTGACACTCGATCCGCCCGACGCCACCAGCGATCAATCCGGTGTGCCGCTGCTCGACGACGACTATCTCATCCTGTCCACCATCCATTCCGCCAAGGGGCAGGAATGGAAGTCGGTCTATGTGCTCAATGTCGTCGATGGCTGCATGCCATCCGATCTCGGCACCGGCACGGCAGCGGAGATCGAGGAAGAGCGCCGCCTGCTCTATGTGGCAATGACGCGCGCCAAGGACGACCTGCATTTGATGGTACCGCAGCGCTTTTTCACCCACGGCCAGCAATCGAATGGCGACCGCCACGTCTATGCCTCGCGTACGCGCTTCCTTCCGGAAGCATTGTTGCATCTCTTCGAGCGCACCAGTTGGCCACGCGCCGGGTCGGAAGCGGCACGCAGCGCGATGCCGAATGTGCGCTTCGATATCAATTCGCGCATGCGATCGGTGTGGCGCTAGAGCTTTGCGTCCCAGCTCGGCACGCCGGCAAACCGCGCGACAAGGAAATCGATGAACAGCCGCACCTTCATGGCGAGATGTCGCGTTGGCGGATAGATCGCATAGAGCGTCAGCGGCGGCGCTTGGTAAGACTTGAGCACCCGTTGCAGCGTACCGGCGCGTAGCGCATCACCGGCAATGAAGGTCGGCAACAGCGCGATACCTCGCCCACGCATCGCGGCGTCCCGCAACACCTCGGCATTGTTGACGCAGAGCGTCCAGCTCGGCTGGATCCAGTGATCACCATCCTTGCCGGTCAGCTTCCACTGATTGCCGGTGAGCAGGAATCCGTAAGTGAGCAGTGCATGCTTGCGCAGATCCTCGGGCAGCTTCGGCGTGCCGTGCTCCCTCAGATAATCCGGTGAAGCGCAGACAGCGCGATCGATAGCGACGATTTTTCGCGCGATCAGGCTCGAGGATTCCAGATCGGCAATGCGTAGCGTCACGTCAAAACCGCCTTGCATCGGATCGACCTGATCGTCCGACAGCACCAGCTGGATCTGCAGCTCCGGGCACGACGCCATGAAATCCGCCACCGCTGGCCCGAGCTGCAGCGTGCCGAATGACATCGGCGCGTTGACGCGCAACAGCCCCCGCGGCGACGACTGTGCCTGCGCCACCGCCTGATCGGCGGCGTCGATATCGGCGAGGATGGTCATCGCCCGCTCGAAATAGGTCTGGCCGCTCTCGGTCGGGCTGGCATGGCGCGTCGTGCGATTCAGCAACTGCACGCCGAGGCTCTCTTCGAGCTCGCCGACATATTTCGAGATCGCCGACCGCGACAGGCGCAGCTGCCGCCCGGCTTCCGAGAAGCTCCCGAGTTCGACCACTTTGACGAAAGCC
>CALRZK010000311.1:0-5012 GCA_943372615.1 Bradyrhizobium ivorense
GGCCGGTGGTGCCTGACGTATAGAAGATGACGGCCAGGTCGTCTTGCGCGCGTGCCACGATGCCGTCCATGCGGGGCGTCGCTGCGACGATGCCCGCACAGTTGCCGTCGGCGCCAAGCGTGATGACCTGCGCGGCATCGCTACGTAGGCTGGACGCGGATTCAGAATCGGTCACCACCAGGGACGGCGCGGCATGTTCGATGATATAGCCCACCTCGCTCGAGGTGAGCGCAGGGTTGACGGGCACGGCCACGGCGCCGCAGGTGAGGGCGGCGAAATAACACGCGATCCATTCCGGCGAGTTCTTGGCGAGGATCATCACCCGGTCGCCCGGCGCTACCCCCCGGGCAACGAAGCCACCGGCCAGTCGTCGAACGAGATCGACGAACTCCGGATGGCCGATGTCACGCCCGTTGAAGTGAATGACGGGCCGATCGGCATAGACGTCGCCGGCGGCGTAAAGAATTTGGCTGACGTTCATCGCTTAGATCCGCACCAGAATTTTTCCCTTGACGCGGCGATGCTTCATGTCGCCGAGCGCAGTCTTGATGTCCCCGAGCTCATAAGTCGCGCCGATGTTGGGCGACAGCTTGCCATCCGCCAGCAATGCGAAGATCTCCGTCTGGGCGGCCAACACCTCTTCGGTCATCTTGGTGGGATAGAGAGCCCACTGCAGACCGGTCAACGAGATGTTCTTGAGCAGGATATAGTTGGCCTTCACTGCCGGGATGGTCCCGCCGGCAAAGCCGACGACGATCAGTCGCCCACGGAAAGCGAGCGCGCGCAGACTGGCGTCGAAGATGTCGCCGCCGATGCTTTCCACGATGAGATCCGCCAGACGGCCACCGGTGGCCGCGGCGACCTGATCCTTGAGCGTCGTAATATGCTCCTTGCTGTCGACCTCGACGATGCCGTCCGCGCCGGCATCCAGCACGATGGACTGCTTGGCCGGCGAAGCGACGCTTCCGAGAACGGTGCGGGCGCCGAACGCCTTGGCAAGCCGTATAGCCGCAAGCCCAACGCCGCCGGTTGCGCCGTTGACGAGCACTATGTCGTCGGTGGTCATCTGGCCGCGTTCACGCAGGGCGAAATAGGCGGTTTGATAGGCGAGGCCCACGGCGGCCGCGTCCTCGAAGGAGATGGCGTCCGGCACCGGGAAACAGCGCGCGCTCGGCACGTTCAGCCGCTCCGCAAAAATGCCGAACTCCACGCTGGCCAAGACGCGGTCGCCGAGCTTGAACTGCGTCACGCCGTCGCCAACGGCCACGACCGTCCCGGCACCTTCCATGCCGGGCGTGAACGGCAGCGCGGGTTTGATCTGATACGCGCCCTCGGACATCAGGATATCCGGGAAGTTCACGCTCGAGGCCCGCACCTCGATCTGGATCTCGCCGGCGGCCGGCGGGGCGATGGCGACATCGGCAATTCTGATGGTTTCGATACCGTTCGGTTGATCAATCAGCGCTGCTCTCATGCCGCGTCCTCTTTGCCGGGCACCGCGATGGGTGTGGCCTGCTGGGGGTAGGAAAGGGTTTTCTCAGGTCGCAAGAATTGGGGAGCGAGCGGCATCGGCAGCGCGGCGATGGTGTCGTCCGCGAAAGCGACGTCGCGCTCGAACAATTGGCGCTCCGCGAAGAACGGCGAGTAGCGCGCTTCCTTGAGGCTGAGCACGATGGAGCAGCAGACGTCCTTGCCTGCGAACACGGTTTCCCAGTGGGCGGCTGGCTGCGCTGCGATGATCGCCGCGACAGCATTGATCGTGCCGTCGAGATCCTTGAGATCATCCCGCCACGGCAGCGGCAGATCGATCGCCTCGCAAAAGTTCACCCAGAACCGATCCTCCAAAGGCGCCGCGGCCAGGAAACGGCCGTCGGAAGTCCTATAGACCTGATAACGCGGGGATCCGCCTGACACAGGCTCCTTGCCCGAACGCGGCCACATCCCGCCGCCTTCGCCCTGACCGAGCGCCCAGGACTGCCAGCACATCACGTTGTCGGTCATGGACACGTCGATCCAGACGCCTTCGCCGGTCCGCTCGACCTGGCGCAATGCGAGCAGGATATTGATGACGGCGGGAAGCGTGCCGCCACCGATGTCGGCGACCTGGGCCGAGGGCACGATGGGGGTGCCTTCGCGATCCGCCCCCAGCGCAAGCAGTCCTGCTTCGGCCACGTAGTTGAGATCGTGAGCGGCCACGTTCGCGCGAGCGCCGGCCTGACCGTATCCCGTGATCGAACAATAGATGATGCGGGGATTGATCGCCTTGACGCTGTCGAAATCGAGCCCGAGCCGCTTCATGACGCCAGGCCGGAATTGTTCGACGATCACATCGGTGTTGGCGATCATGTTGAGCACGGCGTCGCGCTGCGCGGGATTCCGCAGGTCGACCGCACGCGACGACTTGCCCCGATTGAGCAGGGCGAAGTTTGGATTGTCGCTCTCGGTGAATGGCTGATAGCGCCGCATGTCGTCGCCGGTGCCCGGTCGTTCGATCTTAACGACATCGGCACCGGCCTCAGCGAGCAGCAGCGTCGCCAGCGGCCCAGGAAGGAGCGTGGAGAAATCCAGAACCCGCACGCCAGAAAGCGGCAACATGACATCATCCCTTCATCTGTTCTTGCCGGAAAAATTCCACAGGCGTGGCTACGGGTCAACAAAAATGATCGGTGGTTCATAAATCATTTTATGTTGACGCAGGGGCGCTTGCATTGATACGGCTGTCCTCGCAGGAAGCCGAAGGAGCGGGACATGCGGATAAGGGCAGCGATTCTGAGCGCCATGGGGGCCACGCGCCCGTACAAGGACAGTCGCCCACTCGAGATCAGGGAAGTCGAACTCGATCCGCCGGGCGCAGGCGAGGTTCTGGTACGCATCAAGGCCGCCGGCCTTTGTCATTCGGATCTCTCCGTGATCAATGGTGACCGGCCGCGCGCGATGCCGATGGCGCTGGGCCATGAGGCCGCGGGCATCGTCGAGGCGGTCGGGCCGGGCGTCATGCGTGTCGCGCCCGGCGATCATGTGGCGATGGTATTCGTGCCGAGCTGCGGCCACTGCGCGCCGTGCGCTACCGGCCGTCCGGCGCTGTGCGAGCCGGGTAATGCAGCCAATGGCGCAGGCACGTTGCTCGGTGGCAGCCGCCGCATGCGCAAAGGCAACGATTTCATCAATCATCATCTCGGCATCTCGGCTTTCGCCGAGGCGGCCGTGGTTTCGGAAAATTCGGTCGTCAAGATCGATCCTTCGCTGCCTTTCGACGAAGCGGCGTTGTTCGGCTGCGCGGTTCTCACGGGCATGGGAGCCGTGGTGAATACGGCGCAACTGAAAGCTGGAGATTCGGTCGCTGTCGTCGGGATGGGCGGCGTCGGCTTCAGCGCGTTGCTCGCTGCAATCGCAGGCGGCGCGCGCGAGACCATCGCGATCGATCTCCTGGACAAAAAACTTGCGACTGCGACCCAGCTCGGTGCTACCGCCGTTTACAATGCAGCCGAACCGAATGTGGTGGAGCGCATCAAAGCCGCGCATCCGCGTATCGATGTTGCGGTCGAAACTGCTGGTAGCGCGCGCGCTCTGGAGCTGGCCTACAAGATCACCGGTCGCGGCGGCATGACGGTGACCGCGGGGCTCGCCAATCCGGCGCATGAGGTGAAGCTGCAGCAGGTCAGCCTGGTCGCCGAAGAACGCACGTTGAAGGGCAGCTATGTCGGTAGCTGTGTCCCTGTCCGCGACATCCCGAACTATATCGCCATGTATCGGGCGGGCCGCCTGCCGATCGACCGCCTGTTGAGTGAGCGGGTAACCCTGGACGGCCTGAACGAGGCTTTTGATCGCCTGCATGACGGCGACGCCATCCGCCAGGTTCTGGTGTTATGACCTCCGCCGAGCGAGCGCCGCCTTCGCGCCGTGACGACTTTGCGTTCTGGATGCCCGTCGCTACGCGTTGGCACGACAACGACATCTACGGCCATGTCAACAACGTGGTCTATTACTCCTATTTCGATACGGTCGTGAACGCCCATGCGATCGCGCAGGGCGGGTTGGACATTCACGCCGGGCCGATCATCGGGCTCGTCGTGGAAAGCGGTTGCCGCTACCATGCAGCATTGGCTTTTCCCGATGTCATCGATGCTGGCCTGCAGATCGCACGTCTCGGCCAATCAAGCGTGACCTATCGCATCGGCCTGTTCGCGCGGGGCAGTGATCTCGCGGCCGCAGACGGGCATTTCACCCACGTCATGGTCGACCGTGCGACGCGTCGTCCAGCGGCCATTCCGGAGCAACTGCGCGCTGCTCTGGTCGGTCTCTCAGAGCGCGGTGTGTGATTTATGGTTCATCGTTCATTTTTGTTGACGGCGTCGCCGATGTTAGGCAGGATGGCCGCGTGTAAACTGGAAAGTTGCAGATGCTTCTGACGCCCGAGCAGGAATTGATCAGGGATACGGCGCGCGGGTTCGCGGCGGCGCGCATCGCGCCATTCGCGGGACGCTGGGAAGAAGAGGGGCTCGATCGCCGGGCGCTGCTCGCCGAAGTCGGTGCGCTCGGTTTGATGGGCGTTTGCGTGCCCACGGAATGGGACGGCGCCGGCGCCGACTATGTGTCCTATGTCCTCGCGACCGAGGAAATTGCCGGCGCGGATTCCGGCATCTGCAACATGATCAATGTGCACAATTCGCCGGTTTGCGCCGCGTTGTGCGAATACGGGACGCCGGAGCAGAAAGAGCGCTATCTGCGTCCGCTTGCCCGCGGCGAGATTTTTGGCGCGTTCCTGCTGACCGAACCCGAGGCGGGGTCCGACGCCGGTGCTTTGAAGACCCGGGCGGTCCGCGTTGGCGACCAGTTCGTGATCAAGGGAGCCAAGCAGTTCATCACGTCGGGGCGAACCGCGGACATCGCCATGATCCTCGCGGTGACCGATCCCGACGCAGAGCGAAAGGGCATTTCCTGCTTCATCACACCGACCGACAATCCCGGCTATGTGGTCGTGCGCGAAGAGGACAAGCTCGGTCACCGCAATT
>CALRZK010000312.1:0-5008 GCA_943372615.1 Bradyrhizobium ivorense
GATGCGGATCAGCCTCACATCGGATTCCAGCGCGCCACGCACCATCAGGTCGCGCTTCTGCCCGGCCAATGCGATCAGTTCAGGGAAGGTCGAAATTTTCAGCACCGGCGCCGGCGCGGCCTCCGCCATGCCGACCTGCGGCCGTGGCATCGGCTCGGCATTGCCACGCTGCATGGTCGGGCCACGCGGCGCGCTCATGGTCGGCGCGGAAGGCGGCACGGCCGATGGCATCGATGCTGACGATTGCGCCGATGGTGCATTCAGCATCGGCGAAGGTCGGCCACCGCCATTGCCGATCACGGGCGACGATCCGCCGCCCTGCTCGATCATGCGGATCGCCTCATCCGGCGTCGGCAGGTCGGCGACATAAGCGATGCGCACCAGCACCATCTCGGCGGCGGCGGCGGGACGCGTCGCGCCCTGCACTTCGGTGATGCCCTTGAGCAGCATCTGCCACATCCGCGACAGCACGCGCATCGATAGCTTTGATGCAAAGTCACGCGCGCGCAGGCGCTCGGTCTCGCCGAAGGCCACATTGTCGGCGGTCGCCGGCACGATTTTCACGCGGGTGACGAAATTGACGAATTCAGCGAGGTCGCTCAACACCACGACGGGATCGGCGCCGACATCGTACTGCTCGCGGAATTCCTTGAAAGCCGCCGCAATGTCCCCACGTGCGAGCGAATCGAACAGATCGATGACACGGGTGCGATCGGCGAGGCCGAGCATCTGCCGGACCGCGTCGGCCTTCACCAGGCCGGCAGCATGCGCAATCGCCTGATCGAACAGCGACAGCGAATCGCGCACAGAGCCTTCGGCGGCGCGCGCGATGATGCCGAGCGCCTCGGATTCGACCTCGACGCCTTCCTTGCCCGCGATATTGGACAGGTGCTGCATCAGCACGTCGGCATCCACGCGGCGCAGGTCAAAACGCTGGCAGCGCGACAGCACCGTGATCGGCACCTTGCGGATTTCGGTGGTGGCGAACACGAATTTCGCGTGCTCCGGCGGCTCCTCCAGCGTTTTCAGAAACGCGTTGAAGGCCGCCGTCGACAGCATGTGGACTTCGTCGATGATGTAGACCTTGTAGCGCGCCGACGTTGGCGCATAGCGCACGCTGTCATTGATGGCGCGGACATCGTCAACGCCGGTGTGCGAGGCGGCGTCCATTTCCAGCACGTCGATGTGACGGCTTTCCATGATAGCTTTGCAATGCACGCCATGTGTCGGCATCTGGATGGTCGGCCCCTTCACCGAGCCATCAGCCATCTCGTAATTCAGCGCCCGCGCCAGGATGCGCGCCGTGGTGGTCTTGCCGACTCCGCGAACGCCGGTGAGGATCCAGGCCTGCGGAATGCGGCCGGTCTCGAACGCGTTCGAAACGGTGCGCACCAGCGCTTCCTGTCCGATCAGGTCGTCGAAATTTCCGGGCCGGTATTTTCGCGCAAGCACGCGGTAAGGCGTTGCTGCTGCGGGAGAATTCATGCCGAGACCGGTCTTCGCTGCGTCGTCATCTGAAGGAGGCATGCCGGCATCGGTCATCGAGGAATCCGCAATCTATTGTCTCAAAGGCCGGTTTGCGGACCATCGGGCGTCTGGCGGGGCACAGGAACCACAGGTTCCTCCCACGGGCGCCGGACTTGCGCGATAGACAAGGTAGGAGACTGACGAGCGACCCGATCCGGATCTCGTTAGGGCTGCTACCTTCCGGTCCTGACCCGATTGGCGAGTGGCTCGTCCACCGCCAATCTCCCGGTGCCTATTTGGGGCCAAACCGGCCGGAAAGCAAGCGCAGCGCGTGCCGCAAGTTTGCCTCAGGATTTGCCTCCGTGTTGCCGCAAGAAATCGTGGCGGATGCGCGCAAAAGCATGCATCTCGGAGTTGTTTGCGGGGCCAGTTCCTGCGATTCTCAACGTCAAAATCGAGAGACCGAATGGCCGCGAATCCCCCCTTCGAACTGCACAAGCAGCTGCAGCAAGACACTATCGACATCGGCGACCTGCCCCTCAGCCGCGTGCTGGTGGTGAAGGACGCGCATTACCCCTGGCTCATGCTAGTGCCGCGCCGGGCAGACATCATAGACATCATCGATCTCGACGAAGTCGCCCAGGCTCAGCTCATGACCGAGATCAATCGCGTCGGCCGCGCGCTGAAAGAAGTCACCAAATGTGACAAACTCAATGTCGCAGCGCTCGGCAATGTCGTGCCGCAGCTTCACGTCCACATCATCGCGCGCCGCAAAACTGATGCGGCCTGGCCGCGGCCGGTCTGGGGCGTGATGCCGCCGCTCGCGCATGATGCCGAGGAAGTGCAGCGATTTATCTCAGAACTCCGTCGCAAGATCTGGCTCGGTTGACCCCCATGACAAGCAAGCTGTTTCCCCTCGGCCAGCCGGCCTTCATCTCCAACACCCTCGATCGCGCCGCGCATCTGCGCTTCAGTGACGAGAAACTGTTCGCGCTTGAAAACAAGAGCGACAGCCGCGCTTACGTGATCTATCGCGACTCGCTGGTGATGAAGAAAGACGGCGACAATGTCCGTGCGCTCCTCTCCATCGACGAGGCCGTGAAATTCGGCGCCAATCCCGGCACCATCTTTCTTGGCCTGCGCGACGGCGCGGCGGTGTTCGGCATGGGCATCGCGGCAACGAATGCCGAAAAACTCGTCGGCCGCGACGATGTCATGGTGTCCGAACTGCGCGGCATGGCGATGCAAGGCATCATTCCGCCCGATGAACTCTCGGCCGTGGCACAAGCCAAGTCGATGGTGTCCTGGCATCAGCGCCATGGTTTTTGCGCCAATTGCGGTGCGAAGTCGTCGATGGCCGAAGGCGGCTGGAAGCGCGTCTGCCCAACCTGCAAGACCGAGCATTTCCCACGCACCGACCCGGTCGTCATCATGCTGGTGGAGAAGGGTGACAAGTGCCTGCTCGGCCGTCAGAAGCAGTTCGCACCCGGCATGTATTCGTGCCTCGCCGGCTTCGTCGAGGCTGCCGAGACTATTGAAGACGCCGTAAAGCGCGAAATCTTCGAGGAATCCGGTATCCGCTGCACTGAGGTCACCTATTACATGACGCAGCCGTGGCCCTATCCGTCTTCCCTGATGATCGGCTGCTCGGCACGCGCCCTCACCGACGAAATCGTCATCGACAAAATGGAACTTGAGGACGCCCGGTGGTTTGACCGTGACGAGGCGATGCTGATGTGGAAGCGCGAGCACCCGGACGGGCTCGCTGGCCCACACCCATTCGCCATCGCGCATCATCTGCTTGGACGGTGGCTCCATCCCGACCAAGCTTGAATCGAAGCCTGACTAACGGGGATTTCCATGACTGCTCAGCTCAAGCGCGTGTTGTGCATCGGCCTGCCCGTGCGCGACCTGACTTTTGCCGTCGAATCCGTGCCCGGGCGCGGTCAGAAATTTCCCTCTCAGCGCTTTGCGCAGATCATTGGCGGCAACGCGCTGAATGCAGCGATCGGCGTCAGCCGTCTCGGTGGCAAGGCCGCGATGACAGGCCCGATGGGTGACAAGAGCGAAACGTCCGATCAGTTTCTGTTCGCGGACCTGCACAAGGAAAACATCGAGACATCGCATCTCGTACATATGCCTGGCCTTGTCACGCCGATTTCAGCCGTGATGATCGACCCCACGGGTGAGCGCACGATCGTCACCTTCCGCGATCCTGAATTGTGGAAGGTGAAGCTGCCTGCGCATGACGTGCTGCTCAAGGATTGCGACGCGATCCTGATCGAAAGCCGCTGCGCCGGCTTCGCCACTGATCTGTGCATCGAGGCGCGTCATCGCGGCATTCCGGTCGTTGTCGATATCGACAGCACCATCTCGCAACACGAGGGCCTGCTGACCGCGTCGTCACATCTGATCTTCTCCGATGATGCCCTGCAATCCACGGCTGGCATTTCCGACAATCTGAAGGCCCTGCAAAAGCTGGCCACGCTGACACATTCCTTCCTGGCGGTGACCCGCGGCCCGCGCGGCACGCTCTGGCTCGACGAGAATGGACAGCCGAAGGAGACGCCTGCTTTCCCGGTCCACGTGGTCGATACGCTCGGCGCAGGTGATATTTTCCACGGCGCCTTTGCGCTGGAATTTGCCGGCGGCAAACCGGTGCCGGAGGCGCTGCGGTTCGCTTCCGCGGCCGCAGCGCTCAAATGCACGCGCCATGGCGGCGCTTTTGCCTGTCCGCAACGTTCTGAAGTTGAACAGCTTTTACGGGAATCGCGGGTCGGCATCCTGAGCTGAAGACGGCAAGAACCTGCCCTGGATCCGATGACAGCGCCGTTGGGCGGGAGTGAAAACTCATCGCTTCGAGACGTTGGGCGATGGGTTTCCACTCAATGTCGCCCTCCCGAGACAAGGATCTCCTCGCCTTGATTTAGAAGATTGTTCCATATATGAGGTTATTCAACCTCGCAATTAGAACAAAGTTCTTCTCATGACCGATGTCGCCGACACTACCTCTGAGTCCACCCGCCGCCTTGATGCGATCGACCGCAAGATTCTGACCGTTCTGCAGGAAGATGCCTCGCTGTCCGTTGCCGAGATCGGCGATCGTGTCGGCCTGTCGTCGACGCCGTGCTGGAAGCGCATCCAGCGCCTCGAGGCCGATGGCGTGATCCTGCGCCGTGTCGCGCTGGTGGATCAGAACAAGATCGGCCTGGGCATCTCGGTGTTCGTCTCGGTGGAGAGCAGCGACCATTCCGACGCCTGGCTGAAGAAATTCGCCGAAGCCGTCAGCGCCATGCCGGAAGTGATGGAATTCTACCGCATGGCCGGCGACGTCGACTACATGCTCCGCGTCGTCGTCGCGGACATGCAGAGCTATGACGTGTTCTACAAGAAGCTGATCAGCGCCGTAGCGCTGAAGAACGTCACGTCGCGCTTTGCGATGGAGAAGATCAAGTCGGTGACGGCGCTGCCCGTGCCGCCGATGCCGGCGAATTGACGTTCTTACCTCTCCCCGCTTGCGGGGAGAGGTCGTCCCGGCGAA
>CALRZK010000313.1:0-4984 GCA_943372615.1 Bradyrhizobium ivorense
GTAGCTGGTGTTCTTCACCATGAAGATGAAGTCGGTCATGGCCGGCGAATAGACATCGCCGCCGGCGCAAGGTCCCATGATGACGGAGATCTGCGGGATCACGCCCGAGGCCTGCACATTGCGGCGGAACACGTAGGAATAGCCCGCAAGCGCCGCGACGCCTTCCTGGATGCGCGCGCCGCCGGCGTCATAGAGGCCGATGATCGGCGCCCGCGCCTTCATGGCCATGTCCTGAATTTTCGTGATCTTCAGCGCATGGGTTTCGGACAGCGAGCCGCCGAACACCGTAAAATCCTTGGCGAAGACGAAGATCTTGCGGCCGTTCACAGTGCCCCAGCCCGTGACGACGCCGTCGCCCGGAATCTTGGACTTGTCCATGCCGAATTCCACCGAGCGGTGTTCGACGAACATGTCGAACTCCTCGAAGGATCCCTTGTCCAGCAGCAGCTCGATCCGCTCGCGGGCGGTCAGCTTGCCCTTGGAGTGCTGCGACTCGATGCGCTTCTCGCCACCGCCGAGTTTTGCGCCGGCGCGGCGCGCTTCGAGGGTATCCAGGATCTCTTTCATGTGCTCCAGCCCGTCAATTCGCGTGTTTTCGCCCGCTTTGGCGGCGGGGTTTGACGGTCGTTCTAGCATGCGGTTTTCGGCGGTGGAAACGCCCATCCGCATGGCTGGAAAGTGTTGAAAACGCATGGCAACGCCGCCCGCACTGCCTATATCGGTGTCAGTCAGGGAGGCCGGGCATGGCGAATATTCCGATCGACGAAAACAGCGGCGCGGCCACCGGCGGCGTGCGGGATTTGCTCCGTTGGGAGGGCGTCACCCTCTTCATCGGCATGACGCTGTTCTACTGGATTTCAGGCGCGTCTTGGTGGCATTACGCACTGGCGTTTTTCGTGCCGGATATCGCTTTCCTGGCCTATCTGGCCGGCCCGCGGATCGGCGCGGGCGTCTACAATGCGACCCACGCGACCATCGGCCCATTGCTGTTGGTGCTGTTCGGCCTTGTGACCGCCGAGCCCCTGCCCGGTTCGCTCGCCATGATCTGGCTCGCCCATATCGGCTTCGACCGCATGCTTGGTTACGGGCTGAAATATGAGCGGGGTTTTGCCTTCACCCATCTGGGTCGGATCGGCAAACAGGCCGCAGAGGCGACATCAGTCGAGACCGACACCTCTCTCGGCAATCAAAGCAAGGTCGCTTAACGGCCGCGGCCGGATAGCCGGAGAACGAAAACCAGAACCTCGGCAACCGCCTTGTAAAGCTCTTCCGGAATCTCGTCGCCGAGCTCGATGTTCGAGAGCGCGCCCGCCAGCACTTCGTTTTCCTCGATCGGGATATCGTGTGCCTTGGCGACTTCGATAATCTTCTCACCGACGGCGCCGCGGCCCTTCGCGGTGACACGAGGTGCGCCGGTCTTGTCGTAATGGAGCGCGACCGCGAGCGCGCGTTTTGGCTGCACGATCATAGCGCCATGTCCAGGAAATGACCGGCGGAAGCTGGTGCGGCTTGCTGCGGCGCGCCTTCGCGCACGACGATGTCGCCGGGCTGCAGATTGGCGCGGATCAGCGCCTGCGTGAGTTGCCCTGCGCCCGCCTGCAATTGCTGCGCGGTAGCCGGCCGTTCCGCCCACATGCGCACGGAGGTTTTCTCGCCCGTCAGCGATATCACCGCATGGATGGGACCGGTCGGCTCGACATCCAGCGAGAAGCGCGCGCACCAGACCTTCTTGGCAGACTCAGCCTCGCTGCCCTGGCCGCCATCGCGCGAAATCTCGAACTGCGCGATGGCCGTGCCATGCGGCATGGCGAAGGGAATTTCGAAACTCCAGCGCGGTGATGCCTGATCCATGCGCTGCGCCACCGCTGCATCGACACGATCCGGCAGCGATGCGACCTGATGCAAAGTCTGGCGCGCGATCGCAGCATCGGTGTCGGCGAGCAGATGCTGGACGGTCTCGCCGAGCGGCGCATTCGGCGCGAGCGTCGGCTGCGCCATCGCCTGCGGCGTCGGCAATGCACCACGCAACGGCGGCGGCGGCAACTGCGGACGCAGGGCCTGCGCATCAACATAAGGCGCGCCCGGCTGTCCCTTTACAGTCGATGCCTGCTGCAGCAATGCGCTTTCGTCAGGCAACAGCTTTGCGATCATCCCGGCGATCTTGGCGCTGGACTGTTGCGCTCCACCGCTCGTCATCGCGGCCGCCGCCTTTGCAGTGGCCGCAGCGGCCTGCGGGCGGATATCGGGCTCGGCGCCTTCATCGGGCGTCGCTGAAACCGGAGACTGCGTGGCGTCGTCCTTCACGGCAACCTTGGGCAACATCGCCGGTACCAGTGTTGCTGCAGCCGCCTGAACTTGCGCCGCAGTCGTCAGCGGCACCGCGACAGTCTGCGGCTGCGCCGGCGTCGCCTGTGGCGTGCTCGGCGACGCTGCCGCGGGCTTGCCGGCAGCGTCATTCGCGAGCACTGTCGTCAGTGCCTGCTTGAGCACGACCAGCGCCGCTTTCATGTCGGGCATCGCGCCAGAGGCAGGAGCCCCTTTCGCCAGTGATGCCTCCAGAAACAAGCCGGAATTCTGAAATGCAGTTTTCAGTTCGCCGCCGGTGAGCTTTGCATCGAGCGGCGGTCGCTGCGACAGCACCTGCTCGATCGCTTGCTGCAATTTCGGTGGCAGATTTTCCAGCGAGGTCGCGGCACCGAGATTGGCAAACAGCGTCGAGAGGCTCGCCTGCTTCGTGACCGCTCCCAATGCTGCCTGAGACACCGCCACAGCTTCGGGCGCGGTAAGCTGCGCCTTGGATGCAGCCAGCGTCGTCAGCAGCGTGGCAGCGAGATTGGAAGCAGATGTCGAAACGGCACCATTGGCGGCCGCCTGTTGCGGCAGGACAGCGAGGCGAATGCCATCCGCGGTCTGCGAGACGGAAAGCTGCAAGGTCTGTCCGGCCTGCAGCGGCACCTGTGTCTGCACATCGATGGCCTGGCCGGCAATCGAAATGCGCGCCTGATTGTTGGCAGACACTTCGAGCACCCGCGCGGCGACGACGCTGCCCGGCTGAAACGCGACATCGCGCGCCACGCCTTGCGGGGCGACAAGCGATGAAATGGGATTGACGACAACCGACATTGTTGCACCCGAGTCTGGTGCAGCAGTCTAGGTTAAGCGACGTTAACTACTGCTTAACCGGCCAATGCCCGCAAAACAGCAACGGCGCCCCCAAAATCGACCTTTCGGGCCGCGCGCCGCGCCGCGGCTTCCTCGTCGAGACCCCATTTCTCGGCGTTCCAGTCCTCGTCCACGAAGGCTGCGGTCCACACTTCGTCGGCGCTCAACCGGCCGCGCAGGAAAGCCAACGCGAGCAACGCTGAGCCTGTGATGGTGGTTACCATATGCAACGCGGCGACGCGCCATGGGTCACTTGGCAGGGCTGCACGGGCGGCTGCGAGCGCCTGCTCCGGCTGGCTCACATGCATCACACCCTCGGCCAGGATGAAATGGGCGCCAAGATCCTCTGCAGCCCAGAACAGCACGGGATCCCAAGCAGCCGCTTCGCGTGCGATCAGAGCTTCCGGATGCGACGCACGATAGAACAGCAGGTCGGACCCAAAATATTTCGCGATGTCATCGCGCACAGCCGTGAGCTGTTCGTCGGTCGAGATCGCGTCGAGGACGCTATTGGCGAGGCGCGTAATGGGCATCGACAGCGGATCGATGAATTCCTGCTGTGCATCCCATTCGGCTGCCATCAAATCGGCGATGGGGCGAGATGGTACGACGAGCGCGTTGCGCGAGGGTGTGCGGATCGTTTTGTCATCGAGCGTGACGGAATGACCATCGTCACCAGCGCTGACGCCGACCTTCGTATAGAAGCGCTTGCGACGCGTGCCGGTCGATTTCTCCCGCGATTCCTGCACGGTGAAGCCGGGCTTACCATAGACGTCGTCGAACAGTTCACGCATCGCTTATCTCGATCCAGTTTTGTGACCGCAGTTTACGCGATACCAGCGCCCAGCGCGAGACCGTCAGCGATTGGCGCAGGAGCGCGAATAGGCCGCGCGTTCATTGGGGCTGAGCCCTGCTGCTGCGCCATCCTGCAGGCATGTCGTGATGCGATCGCCAAATGACGGAGGCGCAGTTTTCGGTACGTAACTCTGCGACGGCAGATCGCCCATTTTCGGCACCACCGGCACTTCGATCTTCGGCGGCGGCGGCGCAGGTGGCGGCGGAACGGTCAGCGCACTGCTGCCGGGTGGCAATAGCTGCGCGGACGCCGGCGCAGCGCCGAACATCAGGATTGCCATCAGGGCCAGGCATGTGTGCTGTCGAAACATACGGCTCATATCGTCACGATCTCCAGCGCGCTCAAGGGTATCTCTATCAACGCCGGAGGATGTGATCCGTTGCAGCGCGCCGGTGCTCCCACCCTTCGCGCTCCAGTTCGGGACGATCGTCCTCGGCCTCGGGATAACCGATGCAGAAATAGCCGATCAACCGCCAGTCGCGGGGAATATCCAGCGCGTCAGCGACGGCAACGGGATCGAGAATCGAGACCCAGCCCATACCGATGCCTTCGGCGCGTGCGGCGAACCACATGGTGGTCACGGCCGTCACCACCGAATATTCCGCCATTTCCGGCATGGTGCGACGACCGACGCCGTGGCCGACTTGGGTACTACGATCCGCAAAGACAGCCAGATGACCGGGCGCCTCGCGCAAGCCCGCAAGCTTGAGCCGCGCGTAAAGCTGCGCGCGTTCGCCATGATAGGCATCCAGCGCCTCGGCATTGCAGGCGGAGAAGTTATCCAGCACGGCCAGACGCCGCGCGGGATCATCGACGATGACGAAACGCCATGGCTGGCTGAGCCCAACCGATGGCGCAAGACAGGCCGTTTCGATCAATCGCTCCAGCGCGCCATCCGGCAGCGGATCGCTGCGAAAACGCCGGACGTCGCGGCGCCACGCGAACAGATCATGCAGGCGCGCGCGA
>CALRZK010000314.1:0-4981 GCA_943372615.1 Bradyrhizobium ivorense
GAATCCATCGACCCGCCGATATCGAAGAACACCAACACCTTCACCGCATTGCGCCGCTCCGGCCGCATATGCACATCGAGATAGCCGTGATTGGCCGTCTCGCGAATGGTTGTGTCGAGATCGAGTTCATCGGCTGAGCCCGTGCGCGCGAATTTGCGCAGCCGACGCAGCGCCACCTTGATGTTGCGGATGCCGAGCTCGACATTGCCGTCGAGATCCTTGAATTCGCGCTTGTCCCACACCTTCACCGCGCGCTGGTTGCGGCTCTTCTCCTGGCCGATGCGGATGCCTTCGGGATTGTAGCCCTGGGCGCCGAAGGGCGAGGTGCCGGCGGTGCCGATCCACTTGTTGCCGCCTTGGTGGCGCTCCTTCTGTTCTTCGAGGCGCTTCTTCAGCGTCTCCATGAGCTTATCCCAGCCCATGGCCTCGATCTGCTTCTTCTCTTCGTCCGTGAGATATTTCTCGGCCAGCTTGCGCAGCCACTCTTCCGGGATCTCCGCCTTCTCCATGGCATCGAGCAGGTTCTCGAGACCCTTGAAGGTCGAGCCGAACACCCGGTCGAACTTGTCGAGGTTGCGCTCGTCTTTCACCAAAGCGGCGCGGGAGAGATAATAGAAATTCTCCACCGACTGATCCGCCAGATTGGCGTCGAGTGCTTCCATCAGCGTGAGATATTCACGCAGCGTGACCGGAACCTGCGCATCGCGCAGTGACGTGAAAAATTGCAGGAACATGATTGACAGATTGCCCGAGCATGGGCGTGCGTCAAGGGTCGAAACGGTAGATAGTTGCCCAGGCGCTCGCTGCCCTGCCCGGCGCACCCACGGAATTCGCGAGACGGCTCAAGGCTGAAGCCGAATTCCGCAAAACGGCATGGTGAAATGACCGCCGTCCCAATTGCAGGTATTTGTTTCAACTCTTCCGGCGGCGGTAACCACATGAGAGAGTGTCACGCCTAGACTGCGGATTCTTAGCTATCGTGAAAGCAACTCGGACCATGCTGATGGTCCGAATGTGTAGAGCAAGCATGGCCGTAGCGAAGACATCGACAGCGACTCCTCTGAGCAGGCTCTCGGCGCCCGGCGTGATCGTCGCGGTGTTCGTGATGACGATGAGCGCCTGCGTGCTTGGCCTCGTGCTGTGGAAGACCATCGACAGCAGGCGCAGCGCGCTGCAACAGAGCGAAATCGATATTCGCAATCTCGCGCACTCCCTGCAGGAACACGCGTCGCATACCTTCCAGGCCGCCGACGTCGCCATGAGCGGCATGGTCGATCTTTTGAAGTATCAAAATCCGCGCCCCGACCGCTTCAATCAGTTTCTGATCAATACTGTGAAATCATTGCCGCAAATCCGCGAATTCGGCGTGCTCGATACCGCCGGAGACTGGCGCTATTCGTCGCTTGAGAACGCACCGCTGCATACCAACGCGGATCGCGACTATTTCATCTATCATCGCGACAATGACGACCAGCGCCTCCGCATCAGCGATCCCTTACGTTCGCGCATCACGGGACGCACGACGATCATCCTGTCGAGGCGATTGAACGACCAGAACGGCCAATTCAACGGCGTGCTGGTCGCGGCCATCGACAGCGACTATTTCAACAACTTCTTCAAGAGCTTCGACCTCGGCGATCAGGCCGGCATCAGCCTGCTCCGCACAGATGGGATTGTGCTGGCACATTGGCCATCGATGGATGTCGGCAAGGATTTGTCCGGCACGCCGCTTTTTCGGAGTAAACTGAAGGAAGCCCGTGCCGGCTTCTACCGTGTGACCTCACCCTTCGATGGCATCACGAAATATTTCGGCTACGAGCAGAGCAGTGAATATCCGGTCATCGTGACGGTGGCCGTCCCTGAACGGGAGGTGCTGGCGACCTGGCGCAGCAATCTGACATCCGACATTGCGGTCGCCGCAGTTCTTCTCTGTAGCGTCATCCTGCTCGCCGCACTGCTCTCCACCCAGTTCCGGTTTCGGATCAATATGGAAAATGCACTGCGCGAGCGAGAGTCGCGTTATCGCCTGCTCGCCGACAATATCGCTGACGTCGTAATCCTACTCGATCGCCTCGGCAATTTTCTTTATGTCTCGCATTCCGTCGAATTTGTGCTCGGCCTTGATCCAGCCGAGCTGATTGGGCGCTCCTGCCTCGAAGTCGTGCATCCCGACGACGTCGCCGCCGTCCGCGCTGCCAATGCCAAATTGACGGACTCATCGACGACACAGAATGTCGTGTTCCGCACCTATCGCGACGACAAGTCGATTGCCTGGGTCGAGATCAATTTCAAACACGCAGAACGCGTCGAAGACGCCGATGAGCGGATCGAGATCGTCGGCGTGTTGCGCGACGTCACCCAGCGCAAGCTGATGCAGGACGAGCTGACGGCGTTGAACGGGCGCCTCGCCGAACTCGCCACCATCGATGGCCTGACCGGTCTCGCCAATCGCCGCACATTGGATGGTTTCCTCGGCCGCGCCTTTGCGCAGGACGAGAAGCTCAGCGTGCTGCTGATCGATATCGATCACTTCAAGGGCTACAATGACACGATGGGCCATCAGGCGGGTGACCTCTGCCTGAAGCGTGTCGCGTCGGTCCTGGCGGACGCCACCATCAACACTTCGGCACTGGCCGCGCGGTATGGCGGCGAGGAATTCGCCATCATCCTGCCCGGCATAACCGAAGCCGATGCCATGACCATCGCCGAAGCCGTCCGGCTGCGGGTGCGCGCGCTGGAGATCCCGAACACGGCTGCCGCACGCGGCTATCTCTCCATCAGCATCGGCGTCGCCAGCCGCACCGCGCAGACGGCCAACGAAGCCGTGCTGCTCGGCGAGGCCGATCTCGCGCTCTATGAGGCCAAGCGGCGCGGTCGCGATTGCGTGGTCGCGCATGCCGCATTGGAGCAGGATTATTTCAGCGCGGGATTTAGCCAGCACGGCTGATCGCCGTTCCGCGTGATGGCATTTACGCCGGCCACCCACCGGGACACCCCGGCTGGACCTGCCCGATAATTCAATTAAACTTCCATCCGATGCGCGGCCTCCTGCCTGCGCGCCCAAAGGATGGCTAAATGAGTATTCTTGCTGCGCTGCTGATCGGCGCCATTGCCGGCTGGCTCGCCGGATTGATCGTGCGCGGCGCGGGCTTCGGCCTGATCGGCAATATCGTGCTTGGCATCATCGGGGCGCTGGTCGCCGGCTGGCTGCTGCCGAAACTGAATGTCACGCTGGCCACGGGCACGCTGGGCTCGATCCTCGATGCCACCGTCGGCGCCGTCATTGTGCTGGTCATCCTCTCGCTGATCAGGCGCTAAGCGCATCCCTCATCCCGTGATCTCACCCATTGCAATCGCGCCTCTGCGCGACAAGAACAACAAAGGCAAGAGTGCATATGAAATTTACCGGTACCAAGGACTACGTCGCCACCGATGACCTCAAGGTCGCCGTCAATGCCGCCATCGTGCTGGAGCGCCCGCTGCTGGTGAAGGGCGAACCTGGCACCGGCAAAACCGTGCTGGCCGAGGAAGTCGCCAAGGCGCTCGGCTCGCCGCTGCTCACCTGGCACATCAAGTCCACCACCAAGGCGCAACAGGGCCTGTATGAATACGACGCGGTTTCGCGCCTGCGCGACAGCCAGCTCGGCGATCCCCGCGTCTCCGACATCGCCAACTACATCAAGCGCGGCAAGCTGTGGGAAGCCTTCACGCATGCCGAGCGCCCGGTGCTGCTGATCGACGAAATCGACAAGGCCGATATCGAATTCCCGAATGATCTCCTGCTCGAACTCGACCGCATGGAATTCCATGTCTACGAGACCGGCGAGACCATCAAGGCCGCCAAGCGCCCGGTGGTGATCATCACCTCGAACAATGAGAAGGAGCTACCGGACGCCTTCCTGCGCCGCTGCTTCTTCCACTACATCAAGTTCCCGGAAATGGAGACGATGAACCAGATCGTCGAGGTCCATTTCCCCGGCATCAAACAGCGCCTGGTCGCGGAAGCCATGCGCATCTTCTTCGAGGTGCGTGACGTCCCGGGCCTGAAGAAGAAGCCATCGACCTCGGAGCTGCTCGACTGGCTGAAGCTGCTGGTCAACGAAGACATGTCGCCGGAGCAACTGCGCGAGCGTGACCCGCGAAAGCTGATTCCGCCGCTGCATGGCGCGCTGCTGAAGAACGAGCAGGACGTGCACCTGTTTGAGCGGCTGGCGTTCCTGAATCGCCGCGAGGTCTGACGGCTGCATACAAGCCAGACGAAAAACCGCCCTCTTGGGCGGTTTTTTAGTACCGATAAAACCCATATCTGATGTTTTCGGTATACATTACTGCTTTCAATCTCGTCGAAACTGGCGTTAATCTCCGTTCAATCAAGCCGATCTGTATACAGACGGAACGCCGAACAGCGTGATGGAGGAAATCGATGCCCGCTTCATTCCCGATGAATGCCTGGTACGCCGCGGCTTGGGACGTGGACATCAAGCACCAGCTTTTCCCGCGCACGATTTGCGGCAAGCATGTCGTCATGTATCGCCGTGCCGATGGCGGGGTCAGCGCGCTGGAAGATGCCTGCTGGCATCGGCTGGTCCCGCTCTCGAAAGGCAGGCTTGAAGGCGACACCGTGGTCTGCGGCTATCACGGCCTCAAATACAATGCGCAGGGCCGCTGCACCTTCATGCCCTCGCAGGAGACCATCAACCCCTCGGCCTGCGTGCGCTCCTATCCCGTGATCGAGCGACATCGCTTCGTCTGGCTTTGGATGGGCGATCCTGCGCTCGCCGATCCCGCCCTCGTGCCGGACATGCACTGGAATGACGACCCCGCATGGGCCGGCGACGGCAAGACCATTCATGTGAAATGCGACTACCGCCTGGTGGTCGACAATCTCATGGACCTCACCCACGAAACCTTCGTGCACGGCTCCAGCATCGGCCAGGATGACGTCGCCGAAGCGCCGTTTGATGTGACCCATGGCGACAAG
>CALRZK010000315.1:0-4978 GCA_943372615.1 Bradyrhizobium ivorense
CGGATATCTTCCTCACCTATAACCCTATCGCCTTCGCAATGCTTATTCGTCCGCGAGGCGACTTCTCACGAGATCAACATGAGCTCTGACAAAAAGTCTCCGCGCATCTCCATCATCGGCCTTGGCAAACTCGGCTCACCAATGGCAGCCGTCATGGCCGCCAAGGGCTTCGAAGTGATCGGGCTCGATCTGAACGATAAATTCGTCACCGCGATCAATCAGGGCCAGGCGCCGGTCGATGAACCGCAGCTGCAGGAATATATCGACAAGAGCGGCGGCCGCCTCAAGGCGACCCATTCCTGGGACGACGTGGTGAAGGGCTCCGACGTCACTTTCATCATCGTCCCGACCCCGAGCGGCGCAGACAAGCTGTTCTCGAACAAGTTCATGATTTCGGCGATCCGCTCGCTCGGCGAAGCGCTGCGCGCCAAGCAGGGTCGCCATGTCGTGGTGGTGACCTCTACCGTCATGCCGGGCTCGACCGGCGGTGAACTCCGCAAGGAACTGGAAGACGCTTCGGGCCGCACGCTTGGCCCACAGCTGGGCCTGGCCTACAATCCGGAATTCATCGCGCTCGGCACCGTGGTCCGTGACATGCTGCGTCCGGACTTTATCCTGATCGGCGAGTCCGATGCGGAAACCGGCCAATTCCTCGAGGATATCTACAAGCAGTCCTGCGACAATGATCCGATCATTCGCCGCATGAGCTTCGTCAATGCCGAGCTCACCAAGATCTCGGTGAACACCTATGTGACGACCAAGATATCCTACGCCAACATGCTCGCCGAAATGTGCGACAAGCTGCCCGGCGCAGACGTCGATGTCGTTTCAACGGCAGTGGGCTCCGACACCCGCGTCGGCTCGAAATATATCAAGGGCGCGATCGGTTACGGTGGCCCCTGCTTCCCGCGCGACAACAAGGCCTTCGCAGCTCTGGGACGCTCAATTGGTGTGCGATGCGACCTCGCCGAGGCCACCGACAAGATCAACGACCATCAGATCGAACGCCTGATCGGCGCTGTCCAGGCACATGCCGAGCCGCCGACCCGCGTCGCCGTGCTGGGCCTGTCCTACAAGCCTGAAACTCCTGTCGTGGAAGAGAGCCAAGGGGTCGCCCTCGCCGATCAGCTGAGCGCAGCCGGGTATCTCGTGACTGTCTACGATCCGCTTGCAATGCCCGGCGCAGAAGTCGTTCTGACCGATAAGGTTCTGTTCGCCAACGATCTCGCCGACGCTGTTGCTGCCGACGTGATCGTGATCACGACCCCCTGGCCCCAGTTCAAGGGCAAGAGCCTGTTCGAGGCGGGCGCGAAGCCGAAGGTCATCATCGACCCCTGGCGCGTGATCAGCCCCGACGACGTCCCGGCCGATACCAAGCTGGCGCGTATGGGTTACGGCGCCCGTTAAAAAGAAAGGGCGGACCGATCAACATTCGGTCCGCCCTTTCGAACAGGATTTTTAAGGATCGGCGCGCCACCGGGCACGCCGATCTTTTTTATGATCCTGCCTTCTCGACCTTTACCCCGAGCACCTCGAAATCGCCGACGCCCTTGGTCCAGACACGGGTTTCGATATTCCGGCCCTTTCCAGGGGTAACATCGAACGGAACGACGAATTTTTCCGTTTGGCCCGAAGGAATTATCTCGATTTCGCCCACGACCTGGCCATCCGTAACGACGTCAACAGTCCCAACAGGCGCATTCCCGCTTCTGGTCGTCACTTCAAACGTTGCTTTGTAGCTTGCCGGCGGAAGCGACAGATAGGGACCGTGGACAACGTTGCCTGAAAGATCAGCGACGCTGAGGACTGATGCGCCGCCCGGTTTTGCAGCGCTGCCCCTGGTCAACAACGGTAACCAGTCCGAATGCTCACCGAGCAGATCGACCCATGCGCTGGATTGCTCCGTCTCGCCCACACGCGTGACCTTGATCGACTGAACGACGCCCGCGGCTCCGCCTATCGCGCACAAACTGATATCGACAGGCAATCCCGACGGCTCTTCTTTCGCATGAACCTCAAAAAGCAGCTTACTCTCGCCGCTATTGTTGCTCCCACCGATCAATTTTGTGGCCCGAATAAAGGCGCCCGAATTGACTGCCAAGAGGAGGAACGGTTTATCGCTCGCACCCGCGCTATAGCGCACAACCGCTCCATAACGACCTGGCGCCAGCGTCCGGCTACCGGAGGTCGCGACCGGACCGCGCTCCCCGGCCCTGATTGCCAGTTCACCATTGGCCGTCCAGCGACCGAGAAGACTGCTCAGCTTGGCGTTACCTGCCAGTCTGACATCCGTCGTTGAAGCTCCCAGCAACCAATCGACATCACCCGCCCCCTCGCCAAACCAGGGCGATTGATCGATTGCATCGCCTATCCGCCGGAGATGGAAGGATTTGATTGTGCCGCGATTGCCGAGCGCCTGAACGAGAAAATCGACGGGAATCTCGCCTTCCGGGGACTCATCGGGATGAACCTCAAATTCGCACAGGACATCGCCAGCGCGCGCCCGCGCCCCCGTGACCAAATCGACGTGACGGAAGCGGCCCATGGAATGAATACCGACGAACAACAGGGGGGCGTCGTTCCCCGCGCTTGTATCAACTGCGAGGCGCAGTTCATATTTGCCCGTCATCAGATTGACCTGAGACAGAGTGCCGACGATCGACCGCGGTCCCGCCACCAGCGTTCGGGCCGTCGCAAGAAGATCCCGTGCTGCAAAGACAGCATTGCGCTTGTCGGCCTTCGTGGTTGCCGCCGCAACAAGGAAGCGACGCGCATCTGGGAGCAGATCTTTTACACCAGCAGGGATTGTCACGCCCATGTCGCTATTCCAGCGACCGGCTGGGCCAAGACGGAATGCGGCAATCCATTCAGAGCCGCCCTGCAGCGATCTGCGATGCTTCGTCGAAAGCGCCTCCACACTCTCGCAGATCAATGACGACACCGTCAGCCCGATGGCACGGGTGGCAACCACCCGCGTTTGCAGAAGGTTTGCCGACTGGGCCAGCTGCATCTTGTCGATCTCCAGCTCGACCGATACCTTGCCCGCGGCGAGATCTTCGAACCAGATCGGCACACAGCCGAAACTGTATTCGCTTCCCACGAGTTCAATGAATCCCACCGGCGCCGGCGAGGGCTGGATCGCTGACATGGTACCGGAAATCGCGAAATCGAGCCGATAGAATCCGGCCGACAGATGCTTGTAGGGTCCGTAACAGACCATTCCTGTCGCGCCCGGCTTTGCGACGATCGCATTTCCTTGCTGGACGGCGCCGTCCGTCGGGCGAAGAAACTCGGTCCAGTCTTGCGGCGCCTTGACTGCCGGCAGGACGAAACCATGGCGCATTCTGGTGGCAAACGGCGTCAGGCCAGCACCGATATTGGCCGCGACAAGAGACTCATATGGCGTATGAATCGCGTTTAGCGACACAACACGGCGCGGCGCTTTGCCCCGGATCATGCTCGCGCGTTCAACCTCTACAATCTCCAGGAAAAGATAGGTCAGCAGGTTTTTCTGAACAGCAGTGAGCTGCTCGCCGACCACTGGTGCACCGAAATCAACGACGAACGCGCTGGCGCGGGCGGTGAGTTCATCCTGTCCTACAATGACCGTATTCGGGATGTTTTCGAGTTTGCTTTGCTTGGCGATCGTTTCATCAATCAAGATCGGCTCAACGAAGCCGAGATTTGCCCAGACCTTGGCAAACATCTCGACCGTTTCACGACGCATGCCAAGCCAGCCGATCACCGTCTGGCGCGTATTGGCGGTGACAAAGATATCCAGCAAGAATGAGAGGATATGCTTCGGATCGTAGTCGACCGAGCCATAGGACTCCGTAGAATATTTGACGACCGGAGGCGTGACGAGCGGTCCGCCTATGGCAGAGCGCAACGCCGCCACATAACCGATCGATGCGC
Organism: Bradyrhizobium ivorense; assembly: GCA_943372615.1. Lineage (GTDB taxonomy): Bacteria > Pseudomonadota > Alphaproteobacteria > Rhizobiales > Xanthobacteraceae > Tardiphaga > Tardiphaga ivorense_A. The sequence goes on from CALRZK010000315.1 coordinate 3,916, forward strand.
CAGTTGTGAGCCTGACTTCTTCGATATCATCGCCATTGCAGCCCCAGATATCTTCCTGCTCAGGCACGCCCGGCTCTTCGACGTTGTCGATGAAACGGCGCCAGTCATTCTGGGTCCGTGACGGGCTGTGCATCGGCGTGATCTGGCGGGTATGATCGCAGTGATACCCGTAAACCATCTGGCCGAGATCGCCGACCTTGCCATGGACGAGATAAAGGCGCTTGGCGATGTTGGAGTCGACATGCCAGCCGAGCAACATCTCCTCATGAAACGCCTGATACTTGAATAGATCGGAACGCTCCATCAATTGGAAGTCGCCGGGGCCGTCATAAAGAATGGTCTTCGCACCGAGCACGATCTCGTTGAGATGTAACGTGGTGCCCCAGTCCTTGATCATCTCGATTGCGCCATGTGAGTCACGGCGATCCAGCCCTTCCCACAATGTCTCCGGAATTTCGAGACGCGGCGCGTGATAGAAGCCATAAGGCAGATCGCGAGACATGTCGGACAACGACCATTGCCCAGTCTGCGGCACGAAGATCATGTCGGTGTTGGTCGACAGTATCCAGCGGTTGGCGGGGTTCGATCGCCGCACGGCCACGTTCCGTGAAATCGGCTCGAGTGCAACCAGGCGTGTCTTGCTGCGGAAACGCTCGTGGATGTGTGGCCGAACACGAAATATCCGCAGCCGCTTTCGCGCGAGCGGCGTCAACGTATCCTGAATGGCCTCAGGAAATGTGGGGAAATCGTCCGGCGTGTTATAATCGACGAAAAGTATCTCATCGTTATCGTCAGTCAGAAGCTCCGCCATACAATTGAAGCTGAGCGCCGCACGTTTATGAAGGTTGTAACCGTAACTGTCATTGCGACCGTAAAGAACGATGGAAATCATGAACTGACAGCCTTCCCCAACCGAACGCCGAGGGCCGGAACGGCAAGGCGTCATCCGGGGTGTCGAATAGTCCAGTTACAGTTCGATAGGCAAGACGTACATCTCGGCGCCCTAGTCGCCTCCGTGATCAACCTGGTCCGTGAAGTGCCTCAATAGAGACCTTAGTCCTAT
>CALRZK010000316.1:0-4973 GCA_943372615.1 Bradyrhizobium ivorense
GGGCGCCGAGGGAATGCCGGGCGTCATCGTTCCGCGAAAGACCGTGGGCGAAGTGCAGCGCCTGATCGAGGACACCGAAGCCGAGATCACGGTTGAACTGTCGCAGGGCAAGATCCGCTTCACCCTCGGCAATGTGGTTCTCACCTCGAAGCTGATCGACGGCACTTTCCCCGATTATGGCCGCGTGATCCCGCAGAACAACGACAAGGAACTGGTGATCGACAAGGTCGATTTCGAGAAGGCGGTGGACCGCGTCTCGACGATCTCCAGCGAGCGCGGCCGCGCGGTAAAGCTGGCTTTGTCGGCCGGCAAGCTCGTGTTGTCGGTGACCAACCCGGATTCGGGCAGCGCGACGGAAGAGCTCGAAGTCGAATACGCGTCGGATGCGCTCGATATCGGCTTCAACTCGCGTTACCTGCTGGATATCGCCGCGCAGATCGAAGGCGAAGTCGCGGTTCTGCGGCTTGCCGACCCCGGCTCGCCCACGCTGGTGCAGGACAAGGACAACAAAGGCGCGCTGTATGTGCTGATGCCGATGCGGGTGTAACCGGAACCAATAATGAAAAATGTCATCGCCCGACTTGATCGGGCGACCCAGTAAACTCGAACGTTCGTGCGGAACGTCGGAGCCAGCGTTTACTGGATCCCCGCTTTCGCGGGGATGACAAGAGAGTTTGCAGGGACTAGCTGAGTCCCCAATGACCGCCTCCCGCATCCATCGCCTGTCGCTGACCAATTTCCGCTCCTATCGCACGGCGTCGCTGGAGACGACGGCGGACATGGTCGCGCTTGTCGGCCCGAACGGCGCCGGCAAAACCAACTGCATCGAGGCGATCTCGTTTCTCTCCCCCGGCCGCGGGCTGCGCCGCGCCACGCTGGAAGATGTCGCCAACAATGAAGGCGATGGCTCCTGGGCGGTCTCTGCGACAGTGGAGGGCGAAGTCGGCCTGGCCTCGCTCGGTACCGGTATTGATCCGCCGATCGAAGGCGCCTCGATCTCGCGCCGCTGTCGCATCGATCGCGAACCGGTTGGCTCCGCCGCCGCCTTCGGCGACCATCTGCGCATGGTATGGCTGACACCGGCCATGGATCAGCTCTTCATGGGCGCCGCCTCTGAACGCAGACGCTTCTTCGATCGCCTCGTCCTGGCCATCGACAAGGATCACAACGGCCGCGTTTCCGCGCTGGAACGCAGCCTGCGCTCGCGCAATCGCCTGCTCGAGAACCGTAGCAGCGACAGCCATTGGCTCGACGCGGTCGAGCGAGAAACCGCGGAGCTTGCCGTCGCCGTCGCTGCCATGCGCAGTGAAACTGCCACGCGGCTCGCGACCATGTTGCATGCCCGCGGTCAGTCCTCGGCGTTTCCATCGGCAGTCATTTCGCTCGACGGTTGGATGGAGCAGGCACTCACGAGCGAACCGGCGACGGCAGTGGAAGATCGCTACCGCGCCATCCTGCGTGACAACCGCCTGCGCGATGCCGCCGCTGGTCGCACATTGGACGGCCCGCATCTCACCGATCTGCAGGTAATTTACGCTCCGAAGAACATGCCGGCGCGCGATGCCTCGACCGGCGAACAGAAGGCGCTGCTGATCGGCCTGATCCTCGTCCATGCGACACTGGTGGCCGAGATGACCGGCATCACACCCCTGCTCCTGCTGGACGAGATCGTCGCACATCTGGACCCGGATCGCCGCAGATCGCTGTTCGGCGAGCTCTCGACGCTCGGTGCCCAGGTCTGGATGACCGGTGCTGACCCCGCCGCCTTCGTCGATATCGGACCGATAGGCGAACTCTTCGACGTCGTACAAGGAAAGATCGCACGACGCGGTTGAGTGTCATCTCCCCTCGTCCTGCGGCCATGACCGATCGTTGCTTGTCGCCCATTCCACATCGCGGCAAATTAGGCGGCGATGCTGACCTTCCTCTTCCTTCATCTATCGCGGATCACGCGCGGTTTCTGGGCGGAACTGCGAACGCTGCCAAAGCCTGGCCCGCGCATGATCGACGAGATCGAATGCGCCTGCTCAGTGCTGCTGGCCATCGCGATCTCGCATCAGATTGGCGCAGAGAATGTCGGCTGGGCCGCCTTTTCCGGCTACATGGTGATGCGCTCGCATGTGGCCGAGAGTTTTACCCGGGGCGTATTACGGATCATCGGCACACTGATCGGCGCCGGTGGCGCGTTTTTGCTGGCGCCGCTTCTGCTGCCATCGACACTGCTGCTCAGTTTCGGACTGATGGCTTGGGGCGGCGTCACGCTCTATTTCGCGATCGTCGGCAAGCGCGCTTACGCTTGGCTCTTCACCGGCCTCACCTTCCTGATGGTGCTGATCGAAGCCATGGAACATACCAATGAACCGATCCAGCGTTTTGCCACGACACGCGTGCTCGAAGTGCTGGCCGGCACCATCGCTTGCGTGATCGTCAGCGCCATCTCGACCTGGACGATCCGACGTAGATTGCCCAATCCGGACCAGAACCTGCGCGCAAAACCGGTCGGCCTTCCTGCCAAGCAGTGGCACGCCACAGTCGCCCGTCATGCTTTCACCGGCGCGGTAGCATTGGCGCTGATCCCAGCGGTGTGGCTTGTCTTCGGCATCCCTGAACTCAGCCAATCCAGCATCACCATTTTCGCTGTGATGCTGGTGCCGGCTGCCTCACTGACCAACGGCATTCTGAGCCCGGTGTCGTCCCGCGTCATACAGCGGCTGGTCGGATGCCTCGCCGGCGGCGTTCTGGGCGGCGCGATCCTGCTGCTGAGCCAGCATTCGCCAGTGGCGATGACGATCGGCCTCGTGCTCGGCGTCGTCATCGGCCGCCACATCGAGAACGGCCCCCCTTCCATGAGCTATGCCGGACTGCAATTCGTGCTGGCCTTCGTCGTTGTGCTGGTGCCCGACAACTACGCCAATGCGCAGCTGACACCCGGCTATGAGCGACTGCTGGGCATTCTGTTCGGGATGGTGCTGCTGGAGCCAGTAGTGCTGATCGCGCATCTCATCGCCCGGCGCCGCGGCTCCGGCGAGCCGCCGAATCCAGCCCCAAGAAGGGTTGCAAATTAGCGTTTCGACAGCTGCAAAATCGCACTTCCAAAACGGTCGTTTGACGGCTTGAAAATCGGCATAAAAACTCCATTTATTCAACAACTTGTAGCGCACGACTTTGCGCTAGGCTCAGTGCCGGATTCGTGGCACAAATGGCACCGATCAGACGTCGCTTCCCGCGCTGATTCGGCAGCATCTTCGAAGGCATTTCATGACTGAACCAGCCCGGCAGCCCATCGCCGAAACCGAACACGTCGTTCCCGCCGAATATGGCGCGGAATCGATCCGGGTCCTGAAGGGACTCGACGCCGTCCGCAAGCGGCCGGGCATGTATATCGGCGACACCGATGACGGTTCCGGCCTGCATCACATGGTCTATGAGGTCGTCGACAACGCCATCGACGAAGCGCTGGCTGGGCACGCAACGGCCGTGGAGGTCGTGCTCAATGCCGATGGCTCCGTGACGGTGCGCGATGACGGCCGCGGCATTCCGGTCGACATCCACAAGGGCGAAGGCATCTCGGCGGCCGAGGTCATCATGACCCAGCTCCATGCCGGCGGAAAATTCGACCAGAACTCTTACAAAGTATCGGGCGGCCTGCATGGCGTCGGCGTGTCCGTCGTCAACGCGCTGTCGAGCAAACTGGTGCTGCGCGTTTGGCGCAACGACAAGGAACACATCATCGAATTCGCCCATGGCGAAGCTGTCGCCCCGCTCGCCGTCGTCGGCGATGCCAATGGCAAGCGCGGCACTGAGGTGACCTTCTATGCCTCGGCCGAGACCTTCACGATGGTCGAATACGATTTCGCCACGCTCGAACATCGCCTGCGCGAGCTCGCTTTCCTGAATTCCGGCGTCAACATCCTGCTGTCTGATCTCCGTCATCCCGAGGAGCGGCACGAGCGGATGATGTATGACGGCGGTGTCGAGGAATTCGTCAAATATCTCGACCGCAACAAGAAGGCGATGGTGCCGGTGCCCATCGTGATGCGCTCGGAGCAGAACGGCATCTCGGTCGAAGTCGCCATGTGGTGGAACGACAGCTACCACGAGAACGTGCTGTGCTTCACCAACAACATCCCGCAGCGGGATGGCGGCACCCATTTGGCCGGCTTCCGCGGCGCGCTGACGCGCCAGGTCAATGGCTATGCCGAGGTGATCGCGAAGAAAGAGAAGATCGCTCTGACTGGCGACGATTGCCGCGAAGGTCTTACGGCTGTTTTGTCGGTGAAGGTGCCCGATCCAAAATTCTCGTCGCAGACCAAGGACAAGCTGGTGTCCTCGGAAGTGCGCCCGGTGGTCGAAAACGGCATCAACGAGGCGCTCGCCGCCTGGTTCGAGGAACATCCGGCAGAAGCCAAGACCATCGTCAACAAGGTGATCGAAGCCGGCGCCGCCCGCGAAGCCGCCCGCAAGGCGCGCGAACTGACCCGCCGCAAGGGCGCGCTGGATATCGCGTCATTGCCCGGCAAGCTCGCTGACTGCCAGGAACGCGATCCATCCAAGTCCGAACTGTTCATCGTCGAGGGTGACTCGGCAGGTGGGTCTGCGAAGCAGGGACGCAACCGCGAATTCCAGGCGGTGCTGCCGCTGCGCGGCAAGATCCTGAACGTGGAGCGCGCGCGTTTCGACAAGATGCTCTCATCCGAGCAGATCGGCACGCTGATCACCGCACTCGGCACCGGCATCGGCCGCGACGACTTCGACCTGTCGAAGCTGCGCTACCACAAGATCATCCTGATGACGGACGCTGACGTCGACGGCGCGCATATCCGCACGCTGCTGCTGACCTTCTTCTTCCGCCAGATGCCGACGCTGATCGAAGGCGGCTATCTCTATATCGCCCAACCGCCGCTCTATAAGGTGACGCGCGGCAAGTCCGAGCAGTATCTGAAGGACGAGCGCGCGCTGGAAGACTATCTGAT
>CALRZK010000317.1:0-4962 GCA_943372615.1 Bradyrhizobium ivorense
TCGCCACCGTGATGGCATTCTCGAACGCTTTTCGCGTCTGGATCTTTGCCGGCGTAAGGTCTTCCCACACCCTCTCGACAATGCGGCGACCACAGGCCGAAGCCATGCGGATATGGCCGGCATCGGCGGCGGGGATCGACGAGGCACCGGGCAACGACATGCCGATGCTTTCCGCGATCGCCGTCATGGTCGAGGCGGTGCCCATGGTCATGCAAGTGCCGTAGCTGCGCGCGATGCCGCCTTCGACCTCCAGCCACTCTTTTTCCGAGATATTGCCGGCGCGGCGCTCGTCCCAATATTTCCAGCCATCGGAGCCGGAGCCCAGCGTCTTGCCCTTCCAGTTGCCGCGCAGCATCGGGCCGGCCGGCAGATAGATCGCGGGATAGCCAGCGCTGGTGGCGCCCAGCAGCAAGCCCGGCGTAGTCTTGTCGCAGCCGCCCATCAGCACGACGCCATCGACGGGATGGCCGCGCAGCAGTTCCTCCGCATCCATCGCCAGCATGTTGCGATAAAGCATGGTGGTCGGCTTGAGGAAGCTCTCCGACAGCGACAGCGCCGGCAATTCCATCGGAAAGCCGCCCGCCATCAGGATTCCGCGCTTCACGTCATCCACACGCGTTTTGAAATGCATGTGGCACGGCTGCGCTTCCGACCAGGTGTTGAGGATCGCAATGACCGGACGCCCCTTCCATTCTTCCGGCGCATAGCCTTGCTGCATTGCGCGCGAGCGGTGGCCGAAGGACCGCAGATCGTCCGGAGCGAACCAGCGTGCACTGCGCAATTGATCGGGCGTCTTCTTATTCATCACTTAGTTTCCTCGGGCTTCTTCAGTCAGCGGCACCGTTGGTTGACCGGCGCACTTTGTCGCACCAATATACGAGACAACAGAAGCTTCAAGCCAGCATGGCTGCGACCCGGAGTCACTTACTCACCCCGCACATTCCGATTTCCGGCAAGGCCGGATCATACGGATGCCCGCATCAATGACGGGCACCGCAAATAATGCACAGGGAGGAAGACCAGATGAGCATTTCTCGTCGAGATATTCTGCTGGGCAGCGCCGGCGCCATTGGAGCCGCGACATTGCCGTTTCCCCGCCCCGCCGTCGCGCAATCCTCCGAACCGATCAAGATCGGCTGGCTCGCCGCCATGACCGGCCCGAGTTCGGCACCCACTGTCGGCTTCCACCGCGGCGTCACTTTTGCCACCAATGAGATCAATGCAGCCGGCGGCGTCAAAGGCCGCAAGATCGAGATCGTGACCCGCGACACGCAGGGCGATCCGACCAAGGCCGTGAATGCCACGCAGGAACTGATCAGCCAGGTCAAGGTGCATGCGATCTGGGGGCCGGTGAATTCCGGCGAGGCACTGGCAACCACGCCGCTGATGGCGCGGGCGAAGATCCCCGATCTGCATCCTTGCGTCGTCGATACGCTGATCGACACCACGAAATATCCCAATGCCTTCCGCATCGCGCCATCGAACGGGCAATGGGACGATGCCGTGCGTAGCTATTGCCTCAAGGTGCTGAAGATCAAGAAAGTCGCCGTCATCGGCGACACCACCGGTTACGGCGTCACCGCTGTGAAGGCCTCGGTCGAGGCGTTCAAGAAGGACGGCGCGGATGTTGTCTATTCCGCCAATGTGGATGCCACCCAGCCGGACATGACGCCGGACATGCTGCGCGCCAAAAATGCCGGCGCAGAAGCCATCGTGGTGTGGAGCGTCTCCACGGGCATGGAAGCGCGCATGTTCAACACCCGCGGCTCGATGAACTGGGACGTGCCTTTCGTGGGCCACCCTTCCCTTGCCTCCGGAGAACTCGCAAGCCTGGTCGAAAAGCCGGCTTATTGGGAAAAGGTCTACGCCGTCGGCTACAAGAGCTGCAGTTACGACAAGGCCGGCAAGCTTCCGGAGAAGAGCCAGCAGCTCGTGGACCGCCTGACCAAAGCAGGCATCCAGCTGCAGGACACGCTCCTCTGGTGGGTCGCCTGCGGCATCGATGCGGTCGAGCTGATCGCCAAGGGCGTCGAGGCATCAGGCTCCACCGACAGCGCAGGCATCATCAAATACTGGAACGGCCTCAGCAAATATCCCGGCTATTTCGGCAGCTATACATTCACTCCCACCGAGCATAACGGTTATCCGACCGACGAGATCGTGATGTCGGAAGCACGCTCAGCGAAGAACGGCACCTTCGCCCTCGCCCCCGGCTACACATAAGCCGGGAGGCACATCGCATGTTCGGTTCGATCATAGCTTCCGGACTGGCCGCGGGCGCGATCTACGCGCTGGTCGGCATCACCTACAACACCATGTTTTCCACCTCGCGGGTGATGAGTTTCACCGCGGGACAGCTCGCGATGCTCGGCGGCGTGTTCGGCTCGCTGTTCATGCTGAAGCTGGGCATGCCGACGTTGGTCGGCTTTGCGCTGACACTGGTGTGCTGCGCCATCATCGGCGTCATCACCGAATTCGTCGCAGTGCGGCCCGTGCTGAAAAGCCTCGAACAGCACCTCTATGTGCTCTCGACATTGGCATTGGCCCTGATGATCCAGCAGGTCACGGCGATCAAATGGGGCACCGAGCCGCAACCCTTCCCGCGCATGGTCGGGATCGGTACCGGAATCTGGGACGAGAAATTCTGGCTGCCGGTGGTGGCCTGCGGGCTCACCATCATCGGCCTCGAATATCTCTATCGCCGCACATTGATCGGCCACGCCTTCATGGCGATCGCCGAAGATAACTTCGCCGCCCGCGCGCTCGGCCTGCCTGAGCGCAATCTGCGCGTCGCAAGCTATGCGCTTGCCGGCGTGATCGGCGGAGTTGCAGGCTTTGCCGGCGGCGAACTGATGCTGGCCTTCTTCGCCAATGGCGCGCTGCTGAACTTCTACGGATTCGTACCGGTGGCGCTGGGCGGGCTCGGCAATAATCGCGGCGCCATCATCGGCGGCCTCGCGCTGGGCCTGTTTCAGCAGGCGATGAATTTCATGGTCGGAGGTATCTTCTCGTCGGTGGCCGTGTTCGCGATCTTCATTATCGTGCTGCTCGCCGCCCCGCAGGGCCTGTTCGGTGCGGCCACGGCGCGGAGGGTGTGATGACGGCAATCACCGAAACCTCTGCCATCCACCATTCATCGACCAAACATTCAACGCTGTCGGCGCTATTGCCGTTTGTCGCTGTGTTTGCCGTTGCGATGATCCTGCCCTTTGTCAGCAACGATTATTGGGCGCTGATCGGCACCCGTGCAGCGATCTACTGGTTCCTCGTCGCCGGCCTTAATCTCGTGGTCGGCTTCGCCGGCCATCTCGCCATCGGCTATGTCGCGCTGCTGACGCTGGGCGCCTACACGACCAGCGTGCTTGCCTCAGGCAATGTGATGCCACCGCTGCCGGTCTTCGTCTCGCTGATCGCGGCGAGCGGCGTCGGCGCGGTGTTCGGCGTCATTGTGGGCCTGCCGGCGATGCGGCTGCGCACCTTCTATTTCGCCATGACGACCCTCGGCTTCGCCACCATCGTGACCCAGATCGCACTGGCCTGGCAGAGCGTGACCGGTGGCGGCGTCGGCATCGTGGGACCGGAAATGCCGGCGCCGTTCAACACGCCGTGGGGATTCTATTATCTCTGCATCGGGCTTGGTGCGGTCGCCACCTGGCTCAGCGCCAATGTGGCGCATAGCCGTTTCGGCCGCGCGCTGATTGCAATTCGCGATGCCGATGTCGCAGCGGAAGCTACCGGCATTTCCAAACCGAAACTGCTGGTGTCGATCTTCCTGCTCGCCGGCGCGATGGCAGCGTTTGCTGGCGGGCTGTTTGCCAGCCTGCAGACCTATATCACGCCGGATGCCTTCACCTTCGACCTGTCGGTGCTGTTCTTCATCGCCATCCTGATCGGCGGCCGCGGCTCGATTCTCGGGCCGATGCTCGGCACCATCATCCTCACCATCCTGCCGGAAATCGCAGCGCCGCTCGCCGCCTGGTCCACCTTCCTTTACGCCGTATTGCTGCTGGTGATCGTGCTGGTCATGCCGGGCGGCATCGCCGCTTTGCTCGATTTCAAGAGCCGGCGTCCACTCGCCAGCAATCGTGCCATCGTCCCGCGTCCCGCCGTATTGGCGGAAGCGCTGCGCAAGACGGCGGGACAGGCGACACTCTCGCTTCGCGACGTCGTGCTCACCTTCGGCAATGTCCGCGCCATCGATGGGCTCGATCTCGATGTGAAGCCCGGCCAGATCCATGGCCTGATCGGTCCCAACGGCTCCGGCAAGACGACAACGCTGAACGTGATCTCCGGCTACTACGCCGCCAAGGGCGGACGCATCGCGCTCGGCGACGATGCACTGCCACCGGGACACCCCGAACTGCGTGCGACCAAAGGCATTGCCCGCACCTTTCAGACGCCACGGGTCATCGGCGAAGCCTCGGTGCTCGACAATGTGATGGTCGGCGGCACCATCGAGGGCACAGCGACATTCGCCGAGGCACTGCTGTCGCTGCCCCGACATCACCGCGACGAGCGCGCACTCACCGCACAAGCCCGCGCGATGTTGCGCGTGGTCGGGCTCGAACCGCTTGCCGATATCCGCGCCGATCGATTGCAGCACTCCGAGCTGCGCTTCATCGAGATCGCCCGCGCACTGATGCTGCAGCCGGACTTCTTGCTGTTGGATGAGCCAGCCGCCGGCCTCTCTAGCGACGAGATCAAGCGGCTTGGCGAGCTCATCAAGGCGATCAGCCGCCGCGGCACCGGCGTTCTGCTGGTAGAGCATCATGCCGACCTGATCTTCGACATCTGCGATCAGGTCACTGTGCTCAATCTCGGAAAAATCCTCGCGGCCGGCACACCGGCGGAAATTCGCATCCACAAGGAGGTCGTCAGTGCTTACCTCGGAGGCTGAACCGCTGCTCACAGTGACAGCGCTGGAATCCGGTTATGGCAAGATTCGCGTTTTGCATGGCGTGG
>CALRZK010000318.1:0-4960 GCA_943372615.1 Bradyrhizobium ivorense
GGTGCCATCTGGACGATAGATCCGCACCACGCCGCCCTCGATGGTGCGGCCGACGGTGCCGGGCTTCTTCAGCGCCTCTTCCGATGAATGCCAGATCGGCACGCCGGTTTCGGTGGAGCCGAGATACTCGTTGATGACGAGCCCCCACCATTTGATCATCGCCTGCTTCACATGGACAGGACACGGCGCGGCGCCATGAATGATGTTGCGCAGCGACGACAGGTTATAGCGCGCCTTCACCTCGTCCGGCAGCCGGAGCAGGCGCACGAACATGGTTGGCACCATGTGCATGTTGGTGACGCCATGCTTTTCGATCAGCTGCAACAGCTCTTCCGGATCGAAGCGCGGTTCCAGCACGATGGTGCTGCCGTGGCGAAACGCCATCAGCCCGTATGAACTCGGAGCCGAGTGATACATCGGCCCGTTCATCAGCACGACCTGATTGTCCGGCTTCAAGCCATAGGCAATGGCGCCGACGCGCTCGGACGCTGCGGCCTGCTCCGGCGTCATCGTCCCGCGCTTCACGCCCTTCGGTCGGCCGGTGGTGCCGGATGTGTAGAACATGGTCAGTGCGCGCTTCGGTGGATTCTCGACCGGCGCATGCTGTTCGCGCCATGTGTCGAAATCCGTGTGGCCGGCGGGTATGTGAGTTGCGGGCTCCGCGACGCCATAGGCTGCTGCGATTTCCGGCGGCGTCCGTACGATCAGAACGGGCAGATCCTTGGGCAGGCCATCCGCGATCTGCGGCAACAAGTCAGCATGGCAAACGAGAAGCTTCGCGCCGCTGTCAGCCAGGATGTAGCCGACTTCCTCGCCCTTGAGATGCCAGTTGATCGGCACGATCCGCGCACCGATGGCGCCGGCGCCAAAGGCCGTCTCGAACAAAGCGAAATCGTTGCGCAGCATCATGGCCACCGGCGCCTGCTCGCCAGCGCCCAGCGCCTTGAAGCCGGCGGCTGCCTTGGCGATACGCTGCATGATGTCCGGATAGCTAATCGTCCGGTCGCCGCTGATGATCATGTTTCGCCCTTACTCTTATCTTCTTCGCTACCGCGAGCAGCAGCCATTGCCGCTGCCATGCCATGAAGCGAATATGGGCGTCGAGCCAAATTTGGGGAGACCGGTCTTCCAAACTCGGAGGGGTCGGTGCGGCAAAACGCCCGCCCTTGCCTGCTCAGAACGATCCAGATTGGCCGGAACACGTCGCCTAAAGTGTAAGTTGCACCGCCTCCGGATACCTTGCATCTGCGGGAAAACTCGCCGAACATGCGCGCAAGCGCCGCCAATGGCGCATGAAATCGGGAGGATCACCGTGCGGATCAAAGCCGTTCATATCGCCATGCTTGCCGCCGCGGCCAGCTTTTCAACCTTCGCCAGCGCTGCGCACGCTCAAGCCTGGCCACAGAAGCAGGTGACTTTCATCGTCCCGTTCGCCGCCGGCGGCGGCACCGACGCCTTTGCGCGCCCCCTCGCCGCACAGCTCGATACGCAGCTCGGCAAGCGCGTGATTATCGAGAACCGCGCCGGTGCCGGCGGCACGGTCGGCGCCTCGGCAGCGGCCAAGGCTGCGCCTGATGGCTACACATTCTTCATGGGCGCCGCCCATCATGCCATCGCACCGTCGCTTTATCCCAATCTCGATTACGACATCGAGAAGGACTTCATCCCGGTGGCATTGATTTCGCGACCGCCTCAGGTGGTGGTTGTCAATCCGGACAAGGTGCAAGCCAAGACGCTCGGTGAGTTCATCGCTTTCGCGAAGGCAAATCCGGACAAGCTCTCATATGGCTCGGCCGGCGCCGGCACGACCCATCATCTCGCCGGCGAATTGTTCAAGATCCTGACGCAGAGCAAGATCCAGCATGTGCCTTATCGTGGCGCTGGTCCGGCGATGCAGGACCTGATCGCGGGCCACGTCCCAGTTGTCTTCGACGGGCTGGGGTCTTCAGCAGCACCGATCCGCGCGGGGCAACTGCGCGCGCTCGCAATCGCGGCGCCAAAGCGCGTCCCGGCCTTCCCGGACATTCCGACGGCTGCGGAAGCCGGGTTGCCAAATTATGAGGTCGCGACGTGGTACGGTCTCTTCGCCCCGAAGGGCACGCCGCCGGACATCATCGAGCGCATGAAAAAGGAACTGAAGGAAGCTCTGCAAACGGCAGCGATCAAGGACGCCTGGGAGCGCAATGGCTCTGATGTGCCAGATGTCGCCGGCCCCGAATTCGGCAAGATGGTCTCGGCTGACGTCGCGCGCTGGCGCAAGGTCGTTACCGAGGCCGGCGTCAAACTGGACTGAGCCGGCCTCTCGATGAGGATACAGGAGCCGTGGCTGCTTTAAGCAGTCACGGCTTCTTTCGTTCCGGGGCCAGCGAACAGGCTGCGGCCGGGGATCGCATCGAGCAGCGCCTTTGTGTAGGCATCGGTCGGGTTCTCGAAGATTGCCTGGGTCGGCCCCTGCTCGACGATCTCACCGCGGCGCATCACGACGATACGGTCAGCGATTTCCGCAGCCACACGAAGATCGTGGGTAATGAAGATCATCGCCAGGTTCATCTCCTCGCGCAGTTCGGCGAGCAACTTCAGCACCTGCGCCTGCACCGACACATCGAGCGCTGACACAGCTTCGTCTGCCACCAGCACCAGCGGCTTCAACGCGAGCGCACGCGCGATGCAGATGCGCTGACGCTGGCCACCTGAAAACTCGTGCGGATAACGCTCGGCTGCACTTTCCTGCAGGCCGACACGAACCAGCAGCCGCTTGGCATCGGCCATGGCTTCCTTCGCCGAAGTGCCATAAGCGATCGGTCCAGCCGCGATAGCATCGCCGACTTTCTGCCGCGGGTCGAGCGCCGCATAGGGATCCTGGAACACGATCTGGATCTTGCGGCGCATCTGCCGGAGATTTTCACCGCGTTGCGCGAGCAGGTCGGCGCCGGAAAATTTCACCGATCCGGTGTCCGGCTCGACCAGACGCATGATCAGACGACCAAGCGTCGACTTGCCCGAACCGGACTCACCGACGATTGCCACCGTCTCGCGCGCCTTCAAAGCCAGTGAGATGTTCTGCACGGCGTCGGTGCGGCGTGGCGGCAGGAACATGCCCTGCCTGGTGATGAAAGTCTTGTTGAGACTGGTCGCATCGAGAATTGGCTCCCCGGTGATCTTGCGATCGGTCGCGGCCAGTGAACGCCCACCGGGAACGGCCGCGATCAGGCTCTTGGTGTAGTCATCCTTCGGATTGCGTAGCACTTCATCAACTGTGCCCTGCTCGACGACGCGGCCGTTGCGCATGACCACAACGCGGTCGGCGACATCAGCAACGACACCGAAATCGTGGGTAATGAGCAACACGCCCATGCCACGATCGGCTTGCAGTTTCTTCACCAGCGCGAGAATCTGCTTCTGCGTGGTGACGTCGAGTGCCGTGGTTGGCTCGTCCGCCAGCAATAGCTGCGGATTGTTGGCCATGGCCATGGCGATCATGATGCGCTGGCGCTGACCGCCGGAGAGCTGGAACGGGAAACTGCGAGCAAGCGCCTTCGGATCAGGCAGACCAACCGCGTTGATCAGTTCCTGCACCCGGGCATCAACGGCTTCTTTAGAGAGCGCCGGCTTCGTGTGCGTAATGATCGACTCGGCGATCTGCTGGCCCACGCGGGCCAGCGGATTGAGCGCGCTCAGCGGCTCCTGGAAGATCATCGAGATCGCACCGCCACGCAGCTTGCGCATCGTCGATTCTTCGACCTTGGCGATATCCTGGCCGTCGAACTTGACCGTCCCCGCGGCAATGCCGGTGCGATCAGGCAGCAGACGCAGGATCGCATGTGCGGTCATCGACTTGCCAGAACCGGACTCGCCGACGAGGCAGACGATCTCATTGCGATTGACGTTGAACGACACGCCCTCGACGGCGAAGGCGCGGTCGGCCCCCGACGGCAGGCTGATGGCGAGATTCTCGATGGCGAGAAGAGTTTTTTCGGTCATCGGACTTATCGCCTGCGTGAGATGCGCGGGTTCATGACGTCATTGAGACCTTCACCCACGAGATTGATGGCGAGCACGGTGAGCAGGATGGCGAGACCAGGAAACACGCTCATCCACCATGCCTGACGGATCACGGTGCGCGCGGCACCGATCATGAAGCCCCAGGACATCAGATTGGGATCGCCAAGCCCCATGAAGCTCAGCGCACTCTCGATCAGGATCGCGCTGGCGACAGCAAGCGAGCCCGTCACGATGATCGGCGAGATCGCGTTGGGCAGAATACGACGCAGGACGACCGTGAACGCGCGCTGCCCCTGACATACAGCCGCCTGCACGAATTCACGGCCGCGCAGACGCATGAATTCCGCACGCGTCAGACGCGCCAGCGACGGCCAGCTGACGATTCCGATGGCGAAGATCAAATTGGAGATCTTCGGGCCCAGCGTCGCCACCAGCAGGATCGCGAGCACAAAGCCCGGGATCGTCTGGAACAGCTCGGTGAGTCGCATCATGATCTCATCGACCTTGCCGCCGAAGTAACCCGCGGTGGCGCCGATGGTGACGCCGATGATCAGCGAGGTCAGGGTCGAGACCACGCCGATGATCAGCGAGATGCGTGCACCATGGGCGATGCCCGCGGCGACGTCACGGCCGAGCATGTCAGAGCCAAGCCACAGCCCTTCGCTGAGCGGCGGCTGGAACGGCGCGCCGACCATGTCCCACGGATCGTCCGGAAACAGCCAGGGCGCGGACACGGCGAGAGCTACGACGCAGAGCAGGATGAACAGACCGATCATCCCGGTGGGATGGCGGAGAAACGCTTTGAAAGTAGTCATCACCAGCTTCCGTTCACGATGCCGCACGCACGGAGACGCGCGGATCGATCATCCGGTAAATCGCATCCGTCAGAAGATTGAGCGCGATCACGATCACCGACATCACGAGGAACACACCGAGCAAGACCGGGTAGTCGCGCTGC
>CALRZK010000319.1:0-4946 GCA_943372615.1 Bradyrhizobium ivorense
AGTCATCACCGGCTTCGGCCGTCTCGGTGCCCCCTTCGCCGCGCAGCACTTTGGCGTGACGCC
This sequence comes from Bradyrhizobium ivorense, assembly GCA_943372615.1. GTDB lineage: Bacteria > Pseudomonadota > Alphaproteobacteria > Rhizobiales > Xanthobacteraceae > Tardiphaga > Tardiphaga ivorense_A. The sequence goes on from CALRZK010000319.1 coordinate 64, forward strand.
GGACATCATGACCACCGCCAAGGGCATCACCAACGGCACCGTGCCCTGCGGCGCCGTGTTCGCCCATCGCAAGGTCTATGATGGGCTGATGAATGGTCCGGAAGGCCAGATCGAGCTGTTCCACGGCTACACCTATTCGGCGCATCCGGTGGCCTGCGCCGCTGGCATCGCCACGCTCGACATCTACAAGAACGAAGGCCTGCTCACCCGCGCCTCCGAGATGGCCGGCTACTGGCGCGACAGCCTGCATGCTTTGCGCGACCTGCCGAATGTCATCGACATCCGCAATCTCGGCCTGATGGGCGCCGTCGAACTCGCGCCCCGCAAGGATGCGCCGGGTGCGCGCGGCTATGAAGTGATGGTGGATTGCTTCAACACCGGCCTCTATCTGCGCCAGAGCGGCGACGCCTTTGCGATGTCGCCCCCGCTCACCGTCGAGAAGAAGCATATCGACGACATGATGGAAATCCTCAGCGCCGCCATCAAGCGCGTCGCGTAAGCGGCATCGACGCACACACAACAAAACCCCGACGGTGCAGCAGCGCCGTCGGGGTTTTCTTTTGTGCAATCGTTGCTCTCGCGGACGTCAGTTCAAGCGCCGAAACCGTAGCCTGCATGGAGCGAAGCGCAATGCAGGGACCGGCGCGCGTGTTGAGACGCCGGTCCCCGGATTGCGCTGCGCTTCATCCGGGCTACGACCGCGCTGCGATCAGTTGCCGGATGAATTCCGGCGCCTTCGCGCTCGGCAGCCAGCGTGTCACGGCGATCATGTCCGCCTCACGATCGATCCAGATCATGTTGCCGCCGGCCCCCAGCGCATACACCGCTGTCTCCGGCGCGCCCTTGTTGGCATGCGGCCCGCGGTTCAGCCACCACAGGAAACCATAATTCGGCTGCAGCGGAGATTGCGCCCACATCGCATCGATCCAGCCTTGCGACAGCAAACGCCTGCCGCCCCACTCGCCGCCGCGCGCCATCAACAGGCCGAAGCGCGCATGGTCGTCGGCGCCGATGAACATGCCGCCGCCCCAATGGCCGCCGCCCGGCACCGACTGCATCCGCTGACCGTCGATCTCGACCCATGAATTCTCATAGCCGACCCAGCTCCACTCCTTCGACGCGCCGATCGGATCCATGATGCGCGCGCGCAGCACCTCCGGCAGCGGCTGCTTGAACAGATGCAGCAGGCAGAGCGACAGCAGGTTCACGCGGACATCGTTATATTCGTAGAACGCGCCCGGCGCCTGCAGCTCCCGCAGCTCGCCCTTGCGGCTGTTGTCGGCATTCGGCGCGACCAGGCGGTTGTGATCAATCTGATCCGGCTTGCCGAACAGCTCACCGCGCCATTCGCTGGTCTGTTGCAAGAGCTGCCGCCAGGTGATCGGAGCGTTATGCGCATCGGCAAACAGCGGCCCGGGCACGCGCTTGGCGACCGGCTCGTCGATATCCCCGATCAGTCCGTCATCCACCGCAAGGCCCGTCAGCGTAGCGAGATAGCTCTTGGCGATGGAGAAGGTCATATCCGCCCGCGCGACATCGCCCCACGATGCCAGCAGACGTCCGCTTTGCAGCACCATGCCCGCGGAGCCGCCGCGCTCCTTCACCGGACCCAGCACTGCGCTCCATGGCCCGGTTTCATTCCAGTCCACATTCGGCGCATAGCGGCCGTCGTCGTAATAGAAGCCGCGCGGCCATGGCGTCTCATTCGCCTGTGCAAAGGCCACGGCGGCTGCGAGCTTGTCCGGCGCATAGCCGGCGGTCTGCGGATCGATCTTGTCCCAGCCGCCAGCGGCCGGAAAATAGGATTGGTCAGTCATGAAGAATGCGCGCTCGCTTTGGACAACAGGCCACGGTTATTGACCGGATCGGAACCGACGACAACCGACAGCGGCGCGAGTGCTTTCGCGGAATTTGCATGGATCGATACAGCGCGCCCGCACCGCCATCACCGCCGCACAAGGGACATGTTTTGCCGGACGATGGATCGCAAAGGCAGGAGCGACATGCATCAGGACCCGATCACCCCACCGACGCCGCCCACGCCAAACATGAACGACACCGCCGCAGCGTGGGGCCCGCGGCCGTCGCTGCGGAGACTGGTCTTCACTGTGGCTGTGATAGCCATCGCGATTGTCGTGGTGCGCTGGATGAAGTGACGTCACGGCATGGGCGGGTGTCGATGATCCGATCTCAATGCCTGCAACTACAATTCTCCTCACTCCACAACATCTCTCCGTTTTTCGACCGCTATCGTGATGGCATCGCAGCGTCACAATCTATGCGACATCTTCATCCTACGACGGAACGTGCCCGCTCGCTTGTCGAAGCACAGCTCTTCAGAACGATTATAGAAGCAGCTTCTCGATCATTCGATCTGCACCATCGCGGCAGGTTCGAGAAGTTCTAATCCCCATCTAATGCTGAGCTAACGAAACCTGATGCAGATACCGCCTGGTCCTTCGGACTCAGGCGATTGATCCCGGCATGTGCAGGCATGACACGTGGGGCGCAGCAGACGCGCGCCTTCATGATGCCTGCACAGAAACGACAGCCGTCCTGAACGGGAATCCAGGATTTCGACTCGCGAAATCAAAAAAATCGAGAAAAGGAAAATCGATGTCTCGAATTCTCAGCGCGCATGCGGGCATCTTGCTGATGTGCGCGTCCGGATTGGCGATCACTTCCGCATCCGCGCAGCAGACGGCACAATCACCTTCCGCAGGCCAGACTGCGAACACATTGCCGCCGGTCGTGGTCTCTTCACCCAAGCCGCGCCAGACGACCACGCGCGCGCGACCAACCGGCCAACGCGCCGCCGCTGCGCGTCGTAGTGGTCCCCGCCAGGCTATCGTGGCTCCCGTTGCTCCGACAACAGCGGGCGCAAAGCAAGCCGCCCTGCCCGTGCCCTATGCCGGCGGCCAGGTGGCGCGCGGCGCGCAACTGGGCCTGCTCGGCAATCGCGACTACATGGACACGCCGTTCAGCTCCACCAGTTACACCGACCAGACGATCCGTAACATGCAGGCCATCAGCGTGGCAGAAGTGCTGAGCACGACGGATCCGTCGGTCCGCGCTGCCATCGGCAGCACCAATCGCTACGATGCGCTCACCGTCCGCGGTTTTCGCGTGGACAATAACCAGTTCATGCTCAACGGCCTGTATGGCCTGGTGCCGAATTTCCGCACCAATCCGGCACCGGCCGAACGCATCGAACTTCTCAAGGGTCCCGCAGCGTTCCTCAACGGTATGTCGCCATCGGGCAGCATCGGCGGCAGCGTCAACATCGTGACCAAGCGCGCCGGCGAGGATCCGCTGACACGCCTCACCCTCGGCTACATGTCGGATTCGCGCTTCACCACGCTGGTGGATGTCGCCCGCCGCTATGGCGAGCAGAAGGAATGGGGCGTCCGCTTCAATGGCGGCTTCGAGGCCGGCAAGACCACCATCGATCACCAGAATGTCCGCGACGGCGTGGGGTCAATGGGCGTCGATTACCGCACCGACCGTTTCCGCTGGTCGGCGGACCTGATCTACCAGGACGACTTCATGCGCTCCGCGGCGCGCGGCTACACGCCGCAAAAAGGCTTCCAGGTTCCGGCCGCGCCGGATCCGCGCATCAATCTCGGACAGACCTTCGACTATGCGAAAGCACAGAACGTCACCGGCCTCACCCGCGCCGAACTCGATCTGTCCGACACCGTCACCGTGTTCGGCGCCATCGGCGCCAACCGTTTCTCCTACGACAAGCGCGAGGACCCCGGCGCCACCATTCTCAATGCCGCCGGCGATGCGCGCTCGGTGTCCCGTTTCCAGACTGGCGATTCCGACGCCGTCTCCGGCGAAGCCGGCATCCGCGGCAAGTTCGAGACCGGCCCGTTCACCCATGAAGTCGTCGTCAGCGGCAATGCGCTCAGCTATTCGGACCGCCTCGGCCAGACCGATCATCAGACCTATCTCACCAATATCTATCGTCCGGTGGCGCTGGCCTCCCCCGGTCCCGTCGTGCCCGGCAGCACATTCGGCATCGGCAAATCGTCATCGCAGGATCTGCGCAGCATCGGCGCGGCCGACACGATTTCGATGCTGAACGGCGCCTTGCAGGCGATCGCCGGCGTCCGCCAGCAACAGGTGATCTCCAGCGGCTTCAGCCCGGCCACCGGCTTGCAGACGGCGCATTACGATCAGGACGCGACATCGCCATCCGTCGCCTTCGTGGTGCGGCCGCTGAGCTACATGTCGGTCTATGCCAATTATATCGAAGGCCTGTCGCCCGGCCCGACGCCGCCGACCAATGCCCTCAACACCAACCAGGTGTTCGCGCCCTACAAGACGCGCCAGGCCGAAGTCGGCACTAAATTCGATTTCGGGCGCTTCGGCGCCAGCGTCGCGCTGTTCCAGATGGCCATGCCGAGCGGCTTCATCAATCCGGCGACGGGCAATTACGGCCTCGACGGCGAGCAGCGCCACCGTGGCATCGAACTGTCGACCTTCGGCGAAGTCGCGACCGGCGTGCGCGTGCTCGGCGGCGTCACCTTCCTCGATGCGCGCCTGACGAAGACGCAAGGCGGCCTCAATGATGGCAACCGCGCCGTCGGCACCGCGGATCTCCAGGCCAATTTCGGCGTCGAATGGGATACGCCCTTCATCCCCGGCCTGACCGCCATCGCCCGCACGATCTACACCAGCAGTTCCTATGTCAGCGCCGACAATCTGCAGAGCGTCCCGAGCTGGGCCACTTTCGATATCGGCGCGCGCTACGTCACCACGCTGGCCGGGCACCCGACCACGTTCCGCGCGACCGTCACCAACCTGCTCGACAAACGCTACTGGGTCGCCAATCCGAGCGGTTATGTGATCAGCGGTGCAGCCAGGACGGCGCTGTT
>CALRZK010000320.1:0-4931 GCA_943372615.1 Bradyrhizobium ivorense
GCGGATACTGCCAGTCCTTCTCGGCGCCGGGCGCCACCGGCACCACATCCTGATGCGCCAGCAATGCGATCGGCGCAGCTGCGGGATCGCTACCCTGCCAGGTGAACAGCAAACTGTAGTTACCGACGACCTCAAGCTTGGTGGCCGCTTGGAAGGCCGGAAAGCTCGCCGCAAGATGCGCATGCATCGCCCGCAGCGGACCTGCAGCTTGATCGGGATTGAAAGCGTTGGAGATCGTCTGGAAGCGGATCGCCTCGGCGAGGCGCTTGGCGGCGGCCTGTTCGTCCACCGCGATCTTCGGCACCGGCGAAACAGCAATCTGCTTCGAGCCCTGCCGGAACGTATTCACCAGAACCACCGCCGCGATCACCGCCACAATGGCGACCGCGACGAGGATGAGATTGCGAAGCCAGATCAGCATGCGGCGCATCGGAAACTCTCCCTGCACCGCGCGCTGATCAGCCTTTACTTCTTTTCGGCTTTCGCGCGCTCGATGCCTTCCTGGATCAGCTTATGCGCTTCGGCGGCATCCGCCCAGCGCACCACCTTCACCCATTTGCCAGGCTCGAGGTCCTTGTAGTGCTCGAAAAAGTGCTGGATCTGGTCCAGCGTGATCTGCGGCAGGTCGCTGTAGTTCTTCACCTTGTCGTAGCGCTGGGTGAGCTTCGAGGTCGGTACCGCGATGATCTTCTCATCCTGGCCGCCTTCGTCTTCCATCAGCAGTACGCCGACCGGACGGCAGGCCATCACGGCGCCAGGCACGATGGCGCGGGTGTTGGCGACAAGCACGTCGCACGGATCGCCGTCGCCGGAGAGGGTGTGCGGGATGAAGCCGTAATTGCCGGGGTAACGCATCGGCGTATAGAGGAAGCGGTCGACGAACAGCGCGCCGGAGGCCTTGTCCATCTCGTATTTGATCGGCTCGCCGCCGACCGCCACTTCGATGACGACGTTGACTTCATGCGGCGCCTTGGCGCCGAGCGGGATAGCGTCGAGACGCATGAGTGCTCCGGAATTCGCGTGACAGATGCGCGAGAGGTAGCGGAGCGGGGCGCTGGTTTCAACGCTAAACCGCGCGAAAATCGCGCGATTGGTGAATGGCTTAGCAGAAATACCGGAAAGCGGAGTCTGGCCTCACGCGTTCCAGGCGAAGGCCACCTTGTCGAGCGACTTGGCGCCGAATCGCTCCGAGGAGCGGGCTACCATGCGGCCACCCAGCGCGCGGTAGAATTCCGTCGCGCCTTCATTGTCCGACAGCGCCCAGATCACGAGGCTCTTCAGCCCGCTCTGCACGAGGTCGCGCTTGGCGGAGGCGAACAGGCGGCGGCCGAAACCGAGGCCCTGGAATTCCGGACGCAGATAGAGCTCGTAGATCTCGCCTTCGAACTGCAGGCTGCGGGCACGGTTGCGGCCGTAATTGGCATAACCGGCAACCTTGTCACCGAAGCACAGCACGCTGACGCGGCTGCCCTTGCGGATCGCCGAATCCCACCACTGCGGACCGCGCCGATTGATGAGCTTTTCCAGTTCGGGACCGGGAATCAGGCCCTGATAGGCGGCGCGCCAGGCTTCGTCATGGGTGGACGCCACTTCGACTGCGTCCGCAGTCTTGGCCGGCCGAACATCGATCAGGGTTGTGCTCATGACCTGATCAAAGCAGCACGCCCGGCCGTCTTCAAGAGCATCGTTAATTATCAGTTAATGTGTGGAATTTTTGCATCAGTTCCGCGAAAATCTGTCCCGGAAAAAGACAGATCGTTGCGGGATGGGTCAGTGGGTGACTCAGTTTTCCACCGCGATACCATCAAATCCGCGCTGCCCGAATCCGCTACACGCATGTGTTGTTGCCGTGCCGCCGACGATCTGATTCGCGCCGACGAGATTTGTCCGGGTGCGACGCCATGATACGCAGAGCCCGATACCTGTTTGGCCGTTGAGCAACCGATGACCGCCTATTTCATTCTGAAGTTTCTGCACATCGCCGGCGCCATCGTGATTCTCGGCACCGGCGGCGGCATTGCGTTCATGATGCTGCAGGCCCATCGCTCCGGTGACGGCGCTTTCATCGCGGCGACCGCCAACACCTCCCTCGCCGCCACCGCTTTGCTGATCGGCGGCGCCATGGTGCTACAGCCCTTCACGGGCGGCCTGCTGATGGAGATGTCATCGACCTCTGCCACCGAGCCCTGGATGACCGCTTCGCTGATCCTCTATGCTCTGGCCAGCCTGCTCTGGTTGCCGGTGCTCTTCATGCAGATCGAAATTCGAACCCTGACCCGGATCGCTATGGCTGATCGCGCACCATTGCCGCCGCGCTATCACGCCCTGTTTCGCCGCTCGCTCGTGCTCGGCACGCTGGGCTTTGGCGCGATGCTGGCCACGCTGTGGCTGATGATCGCCAAGCCATGATAACACCGCCGATAGCCACGCCGAGAGCCCCTTGGCCAGACGACGACATCATCCTCTATGACGGCGTCTGTATCTTCTGCTCACGCTGGATCCGTTTCGTCGCGACGCGCGATGTCGCAAAGCGCTTTCGCTTCACGCCGATCCAGTCGAGTTATGGCTCAAGGCTCGCGCAGCATTTCGGTATCGATCCGAACGATCCCGACACCAATGCGGTGATCCATGGCGGCGTCGCGCACTTTAAATCGGACGGCGCGCTGACGGTGCTATCGCTATTGCCGGGATGGGGTTGGGTGCGTGCCTTGTTTGCCCTGCCCCCGGCGCTGCGCACCCCCGTCTACAATCTCGTTGCCAAAAACCGCTATCGCATCTTCGGCCGCAGCGATGCCTGCATGGTGCCGGATGCATCGCTGCGTGGACGGGTGATCGAGTAACCCGGAGCCGTAGGATGGGCTGAGCCCAGGCGCGCAGCGCGGCAGCGAAGACCCATCAGCGGAGCCCGCCGCGGGGAAAGGTGATGGGTTTTCGCGAAGACGCTCAACCCATCCTACGGGTCCGTGTCACCATCACTTCTCTCGCAGCCCGCACGCCGCTCTCGCGCGCGCCATGCGCCGTCGAGAAGAAATTCGGCGACGTCGCTTCGCCGGCGAAGAACAGGCGATCATCGACAGGCTCCGCCAACACCGCACGCGACTCCGCGTGACCTGGCTTCGCGGCTGAATAAGCGCCCTGCGCAAAACGATCATGGCACCAGCGCGACTCCGCGAGCGGGGTGAGCTTGCTGCGAATGTCGGAGCCAAGCAGTTTGACAATCTCCTCGATGCTTTGCGCAGCGAGCGCCCCCTCGCCGGCATCTTCCATCTCGCGTGCAAAAGTGCCGCCATAAAAGCCCGCGATGCACGGGCGACCAGAGGGGCGCATATGGAAGCTGCCAATGCCGGTGGCGATCGAGGAGCCGCGCAGGCCGACATCGGCGGGCCACTTCTCGGCATCAGCCAAGGCCAGCATCACTTTGTTGTCGGCACCGAGCGGCAGGCCGGCGGCGGCTTCCACTTTCCCGGGTAGCGGCGGATGGAAGCGGATGTTTTCATTGGCCAGGAGATTGGTCGGCACGCAGATGATCACCTTCGCGGCGCTGATCGTGCCGCGTGAGGTCTCGATCTTCACGCGCGAGCTGGAGTGATCGATGACCGTTACTTCCGTACTCAGCGCCACCGGGCAAGACGCGCCGTAAGCCGCGATCAGCGTGCCATAGCCATCGGGCAGGCGCCAGTTCACCTCGGTATCCTCATAGGAATCCATGTCGTGCAGCGACACGTCCTTGAGTTCGAAACCGTTGATATAAGTGGAGACCGCATCGATCATCGGATTCCACGGATTGCCCGGCTCGAGGCATGTCGCCGCCGGCGCATCCTCGTCATGCTCCGCGGCTTCCTCGGCGCGATCGTAAAACGCATCCATCGCAGCGAAGAATTCGTGACGCTGCGCTTTCGAGAAGACGGCGTCATAGGTTTGCTCGCGCCATGGCGGGCGGCTCTTGTCGACCTTGAAGCCGAGTTCCTTGGCGATGCCGACAAAGTCGTTCTTGTCGGCGGAGTGCAGCCATTCGCAGCCGAGATCGAACGGAATACCGGGCGCCGCCATGATCGTATGGGCGCGGCCACCGATGCGGTCGCGGGCCTCGAGCACGATGACGGAGAGCCCGGAATTCTCCAGCGTGCGCGCGGCTCCGAGACCGGCAGCACCGGCGCCGATGATCGCGACATCGACGGAGGAAGGGAGAGTGGTCATGGAATCATTCATTTCGGATTGTCGCGATCATCGTAGCCCGGATGGAGCGCAGCGCAATCCGGGGACCGGCGATATGTGGCACGTCCGGATCCCGGATTACGCTTCGCTCCATCCGGGCTACGGCCCAAACAAAAATGCCCGGCTTTCGCCGGGCATTTCGTCACAGTGGAGAGAAACGTCGCGCTTACGCGATCGCTTCCTTGCTCTTTTCCGCACGCTTGCGATCGTTCGGATCGAGGTGCTTCTTGCGCAGGCGGATCGACTTCGGGGTGATTTCCACCAGTTCGTCGCTCTCGATGTAGGCCAGCGCCTTTTCCAGCGTCATGCGGATCGGCGGGGTCAGGCGCACCGCTTCGTCCTTCGACGTGGTGCGGATGTTGGTCAGCTGCTTGCCCTTGAGAACATTGAGTTCGAGATCGTTCTCGCGGGTGTGCTCGCCGATGATCATGCCGCGATAGACCTTCCAGCCCGGCTCGATCATCATCGGGCCGCGATCTTCCAGCTTGAACATGGCGTAAGCCACCGCTTCGCCCTGGTCGTTCGAGATCAGCACGCCGTTGCGGCGGCCGGCGATCTCGCCCTTATAAGGCAAGTAATCGTGGAACAGGCGGTTCATGATCGCCGTGCCCTTGGTGTCGGTCATCAGTTCGCCCTGATAACCGATCAGGCCGCGGGTCGGGGCGTGGAACACGAGACGCAGGCGATTGCCGCCCGACGGACGCATCTCCATCATC
>CALRZK010000321.1:0-4926 GCA_943372615.1 Bradyrhizobium ivorense
CTCACCGTCGCGGCCGATCATGCCCGTCTCGATGGCGCCGCCGCCTGCGAGCTCGACCACGCAGGAGATGATGCCAGCGTGGGGAAAATACACTTTCTCGATGGTGTCGTGCGCTTCGGCGAGCACATCGCCCTGCGCCAGCTCGACCACGACAGCATGCTTGACCAGTTCCTCGTATATCGCAGGCTCGATGCGCGACAGGAGGCTGTTTTCGTGCCGTCTCATAATTGCTCCCATAACAAGGACCGAAGGGAGCGAAGTCGACTTACCCGTTGTGGGAGCGGATCATTCTGTCCCCCGCCCTTCAGCTGGAACAACGGATACTTGCCCATCCCGAGCATGTCGGTCCGGTAACCGACACTATCTATTCAAAATCCGTCAATGAGCTTCGCGTTCCACCCAACAAAAAAGGGAAGGCCTGCGCTCTGCGGCAAGCGGTCGCGAATGTGCACGGGAATGGCGTCGCGGGCCGCATCTTCATGACGGAACAGCGCTGGGGCACGGTGCGTTGTCCCGCCGCTCTTATGTCAGCTAACGGACCGACGCAGGACTGCGCATTCCTTATTGTCTGGAGAGAGAGGTATTTTGACAGCAGGGATCATGGTTCGCCCAATCACACGCAAATGGACCGAAGAGGATATCGGTCGGCTGATCCAATTGTCCGAACAGGGATCGTCCCTGATCAGGGCTGCAGGCGCGCTGAATCGCAACACGGCCTCGGTGCAGAAAATGGCCCGTCAGCTCGGCCGTCGTTTCCCCGGCGTTCGCGAGACCAAGGCTGGCCTGCGCGCCATCAACATCCACGAGAAGTGAACGTCTGGACCTCCTTGCGATGACGCGAATAAGCCCTGTCCGCGGGGGAACTTTTTCGTCCATTGCGGCGTTGTGATCGGTTTGAATTCCCAATTCCGATAGACAACAGGTCCGCGTGAACAGGCACGATTTCAAGGTCGATCTCACCAATTGTGATCGCGAACCCATCCATATCCTCGGCGCGATCCAACCGATCGGCTTTCTCATCGCGGTCAGCTCCGACTGGATCGTCGCGCGCGCGTCCGCAAACGCGCGGGATTTCATCGGTCGCTCCCATGAGGAGATGATCGGCCATCCCCTTGCCAACTTCCTCCCATCCATCGCGATTCACGATCTCCGCAATCGCGTCGCACTGCTGCGTGGCGCCGACGCTGTGGAGCGATTGTTCAGCTGCGAGCTGGTGAAGGGCGCAGCGGTGTTCGACGTGGCGCTCCATATGTCGGGCGGACAGATCATCATCGAAGCGGAGCCCGCTTCCGGCAATCACGGCGACACCACCGCCATGGTACGCTCCATGGTGAGCCGCCTCGACCAAGCGCCGGACATGACCGCCTTCTTCCGCGAGGGCGCGCGTCAAATCCGCGGATTGCTCGGCTATGACCGGGTGATGGTCTACAAGTTCGATCCCGAAGGCTCCGGCGAAGTGGTCGGCGAAGCTTGTCGCTCCGGCATCGGCACCTTCAAGGGCCTGCATTATCCGGCCAGCGATATCCCGCAACAGGCCCGTGCCCTCTACAAACGCAACCTGCTGCGCATCATCACTGATGTGAACGCAACGCCGGTGCCAGTGGTGCCGACATTCGACGAGGACAATCGCCCGCTCGATCTGTCGCTTTCGGTGCTGCGATCGGTATCGCCGATCCATATCGAATATCTCAGGAACATGGGTGTTGGCGCCTCGCTGTCGATCTCCATCGTGGTCGAGGGTGAGCTCTGGGGCCTGTTCGCGTGCCATCATTATTCCGCACGCTGCCCCGCCTTCCAGAAACGGTCCGTCGGCGAATTGTTTGCGCAGATGTTCTCGATGCGGCTGGAAAGCCGTGAGCGCCGCGAGGCGATGGAATATGAACGCCGCGCCCGCGATATCTCCGATCAGTTGCTCGGCGCGGTTGCGTCAGACGAAACGCTGCTGAAGGATCCCGACTGGCTGGCGGATATCCTCACTCATGCGATCCCGGCAGAAGGCGTCGCAGTCTGGATCAATGGCAGTTACGCCTTTTCCGGCGTCACGCCGCCAACCGACGGTTTCCGCCGCATCGTGCGCGCGCTGAATGGCACCGCGGCTGGAAAAGTGTTTGCCACCGACTGCATCGCGACCTTGGTGGATGGCGCCAAGGAATATTCGTCGGATGTCGCCGGCATGCTGGCGATCCCGATCTCGCGTTCGCCGCGCGATTACGTGGTGCTGTTTCGGTCCGAATTGATCCGCTCGGTGCGCTGGGCCGGCGATCCGCACAAGCCGGTCGAATACGGCCCTAACGGCCCGCGCCTGACGCCGCGCGAGTCTTTTGCGGAGTGGAAGGAGCTGGTCGAAGGACGATCACGCCCCTTCACGACATCGGAAATTCGCGTTGCCGAGACGCTGCGCGCAACGCTGATCGAAGTCGTCCTGCGCCTCGCGGATGAAGCTGCTGCCGAGCGGCATCAGGCCAGCGCACGCCAGGAGCTGCTGATCGCCGAACTCAATCACCGCGTTCGCAATATTCTCGGCGTCATCCGGGGCCTGATCCGGCAATCGCAACCGGACGAAGATGCAGTGAAGCAGTTCGTGAAGGTCGTCGATGGGCGCATCCACGCATTGGCGCGGGCGCATAACCAGATCACTGACGACCACTGGGGTCCGGCGCCGCTGCAGGCACTCATCGATGCGGAAGCAGCCGCTTTCGCTGATCGCCCGGAGGCGATCATCGCCAGCGGCCCACCGACACTGCTCAATCCATCGGCCTATGCAACGATGGCGCTGGTGGTGCACGAGCTCGTCACCAACTCCACGAAATATGGCAGCCTGTCCACGACTGATGGCCGGGTGAATATCGACTGGTATCGCGAGCGCAATCGCGACCTCGTACTGACCTGGAAAGAATCCGGCGGCCCCATCGTGAAGCCACCGACCCGCAAGGGATTTGGCACGACCATCATCGAACGCTCGGTCCCCTATGATCTCGGCGGTACTGCGGACGCGGACTATAGCGAGAGTGGCTTCAATGCCCGCTTCAGCATTCCGGCACGCCATGTGTCGGAGCCGAAGAACCATGCTGGCCCCGCCATCAAGCTGATGCGGCCGACACACGGTCACGCCCCGAAGCCGATCCCGAGCCTGCTGGTCGGCAAGACCGTGATGCTGGTAGAAGACAGCCTGATCATCGCGCTTGATGCCGAGGACATCATCGGCCGGCTCGGCGCCGAGACGGTGGCCACATCCTCAACCGTCGAGGCCGCGCTCGACAATCTCACGCAGATGACACCGGCCATCGCCATTCTGGACATCAATCTCGGTGACCAGAACAGTTTTGGCATTGCCGACCGCCTGCTGGAAATGAACGTGCCGTTCCTGTTTGCCAGCGGATATGGCGAACAGGCCCAACTGCCGATGGATCACCGCTCCCGGATCGTTGTACAAAAGCCCTATACGATGGAAAATCTCGCCCGGGGTATCGCCGAATTGCTCGGTATCGACGGCGAGATCCACTAGCTCCCACCTTACTATCCAAGAAAAACAACAATGAGTATTGCCGATCAGGACGACAATACCGGCCCTGCGAGCGCTGCCGAGGCCCGCGATCGCTATCGCATGCTGTTCGAAGCGATGGACGAGGGTTTCTGCATCATCGAGTTCTTCGACGGCCCACATGGTCCGCTCAGCGATTACATCCATATCGAGGCCAATGCCGCCTATGCGCGGCACACCGGCATTCCCAATGTGGTTGGACAGAAACTGCGCGAGATGGTCGGGGATGAGGCTGACGGCTGGGTCGAGCGCTATGGCAGCGTGCTGCGCACTGGCAACGTCATCCGCTTTCAGCGCGAACTCGTCGCCACCGGCCGCCATCTTGAAGTCAGCTCCTTCCGCATCGGGCGTTTTGAGGACCGTCAGGTGGCCGTTCTGTTCAAGGACGTCACCGATCGCGTCCGCGTCGAGGCCGCGCAAAAACATCTGCAGGAGACACTTGAAACGCGCATTGCCGAGGCATTGTCCGAACGCGAGAAGGCGGAAGGCGCTCTGCGGCAGGCGCAGAAGATGGAAGCCGTCGGCCAGCTCACCGGCGGCCTCGCCCATGACTTCAATAATCTCCTCGCCGGCATCTCCGGCGCCTTCGAGATGATCCACGCGCGGCTCGCCCAGGGCCGGCACGGCGATGTCGAGAAATATCTCTCGGCCGGGCAAGGCGCCGCGCGTCGCGCCGCCGCTCTTACCCACCGCCTGCTCGCTTTCTCGCGCCAGCAGACACTGAGCCCACGACCACTTGTGGTGAACCGACTGCTACCGGATTTCGCCGAACTGGTGCGCCGCACGGTCGGTCCGGCGATCGAGGTCGAGACCATCGGCGCGGCCAGCCTCTGGACGACGCTGGTTGATGCCAACCAGCTCGAAAACGCCCTGCTCAATCTCTGCATCAATGCCCGCGACGCGATGCCTGACGGCGGCAAGATCACCATCGAGACCGGCAATCGCTGGCTCGATGACCGCGGCGCCCGCGAACGTGGGTTGGATGCGGGCCAATATATCAGCGTCTGCGTGAGCGACACCGGCACCGGAATCGAGAAGGTCAATCTCGAGCGGGTGTTCGATCCGTTCTTCACCACCAAGCCGATCGGTCAGGGCACCGGTCTCGGCCTGTCCATGGTCTATGGCTTCGCGCGGCAGAGCCACGGCTATGTGCGGATCTATTCGGAGATCGATCAGGGCACGATGGTGTGCATCTATCTCCCGCGCTTTCATGGCGAGGAGGATGTTACCAGCGACGCGCTGAATGCGGAGCTGATCGAGACCGGCTCAGGCAAGACCGTGCTGGTGATCGATGATGAGCCGACGGTGCGGATGCTGGTTACCGACGCCCTGTCGGATCTGGGCCATGCCTGCCTCGAGGCCGGCGATGGACCTTCCGGGCTGAA
>CALRZK010000322.1:0-4919 GCA_943372615.1 Bradyrhizobium ivorense
GCATTGCCGCCGGCGGCCTCCTCGACAAGGCCGTCTGCAAAGCTCAACTGACCGATCCGACGCTCTGCCATGTCTTTCTCCAACGAATCCTCGCTAAAAATGGAATCATTGAAAACGACTTATGCAAAGCCCTCGCGAAAGCGGGTGATCCAGTAGACACCACCTTCTCGGCGTAATCACCAGCAACCGAGTTTACTGGATTGCCCGGTCAAGCCGGGCAATGACAGAACCGAATTACTCTGGATGCGATTGCTTCGCAGACCCATCATCCTCGCGCACACGCGCGATGACGAAGCGACCGAGAACCTGGATCACATTGTCTCGCTTCTGTGGCGATGCGACTTGTGGCTTGGACGACGCGTGAGGGGAATGCGCGTGGTGACGCGGCGGGGAAATCTTCTCGAACGTAAAAGCGGGCATGGTGTTTCCCTCTTCGTTGAGTTGAACACAAAGACCTGTCCTCAACAAAGTGACGGTCTCCGCGAGGGCAACAAATCGCGGTGCAAAATGGTTCCGCATTCATAGCCCGTTGCCCGAAATTCAAGCATAACTTGTGCCAGCTTTTCGCAACCCTGCCCCTCGATTGCCCGCGCCAAGGCTCACTCATAGGATATCAGCATCATGTTCGAAGCTCATTTCCAGACCTTTGAAGAGCCCGAAGGCGGCGTCGCGCTGACTGCGCGGCTGGCTGCGTTTCGCGAGGAATTGCTGCGAAGAAAGCTTACGGGCTTCGTGATTCCGCGCGCGGATCAGCAGCAGAACGAATATGTGCCGCCATCCGACGAGCGGCTGGCCTGGCTGACAGGCTTCACTGGGTCCGCTGGCATGGCAGTCGCGCTGCTGCAGGAAGCCGCGATCTTCGTCGACGGCCGCTACACGGTGCAGGCGCCCAAGCAGGTCGATACCAACGCCTGGAGCGTCCAGTCGCTGGTCGAGCCACCGCCGGAAAACTGGATCGCGGATCATCTGAAATCTGGCGATCGCCTCGGATTTGATCCGTGGCTGCACACGACAGCGGCAGCGGAGCGCCTGAAGGCGGCCTGCGCCAAGGCCGGCGCGGAGCTCGTGGCGGTCGATACCAATCCGATCGATGCCGTCTGGCACGAGCGCCCGACGCCGCCGCTCGGTGCGGTCACAATCCATTCGATGGAATATGCCGGCGAGAGCGAGGTCGACAAACTCGCGCGCATCCGCAGCGAGATCACACGGCTCGGCGTCGATGCCATCGTGCTGTCCGACTCCCACGCGGTGGCCTGGACCTTCAATATCCGCGGCGCCGATGTCTCGCATACGCCGCTGCCGCTATCCTACGCCCTGGTGCCGAAGGACGGCCGGCCAAAAATCTTCATCGATCACCGCAAACTCTCCAACAGCTCGCGCAATCACCTCGAAGCTTCAGCCGACGTGCAGGAGCCGGATGCGCTGGTCTCGTCGCTGCGGGAGCTTGCTGCATCAGGCGCGTCCATCGCGCTCGATGGCGCGACGGCGGCGGATGCGTTGAGCCGCCTTATCACCGAGGCAGGCGGCATGCCAGTTCGCGGTAGCGATCCCATCGCCATGCTCAAGGCGATGAAGAATCCGGTCGAGATCAAGGGCACCATGACCGCGCATCGCCGCGATGCCGTGGCGCTGGCCAGATTTCTCGCCTGGATCGATCGCGAGGCGCCGAAGGGCGGCCTCACGGAAATCGATACGGTGGAAGCGCTGGAGACATTTCGGCGCGGCACCGGCGCATTGAAGGACGTCTCCTTCCCGACCATCGCCGGCACCGGGCCGAATGGCGCCATCGTGCATTATCGCGTCACCCGCAAGAGCAACCGCCGCATCGCGCTGGGCGATCTGCTGCTGATCGACTCCGGTGCCCAATATGAAGACGGCACCACCGACGTCACTCGTACGATTGCCATCGGCGAACCCACCGATGAGATGCGCGACCGTTTTACCCGCGTGCTGCGCGGCCATATCGCCATCTCGCGCGCGGTGTTTCCCGATGGCACCACGGGCGCACAGATCGATTCCTTCGCACGCCAGTTCCTGTGGCATGCCGGGCTCGATTTCGCCCACGGCACCGGCCATGGCGTCGGCTCCTATCTCTCGGTGCATGAGGGGCCGGCGCGGATTTCCAAGCTCGGCACCACGCCGCTGAAGCGCGGCATGATCCTCTCCAACGAGCCCGGGTACTACAAGACCGACGCCTTCGGCATCCGCATCGAGAATCTCGAACTCGTCGTTGAAGCCAAGATCGACGGCGCAGAGCAGCCGATGAACGAATTCGAGACGCTGACGCTGGCACCGATCGACCGCCGGCTGATCAACGCCCATCGCATCAGCAAGCGCGAGCTTTCCTGGATCAACGACTATCACGCCCGCGTCCGCCGCGAGGTCATGCCGCTGCTCGACGATGAAGAGACGCGGATCTGGCTCCACGCAGCAACCGAGCCGCTGGTGGCGCCCCAATAACGAAAGAACAATGTTCGCGTGAGTTCCAGCCCGGCCGCCAGAAACCTCGACAAGCCAGATTATACGCGCTCACGCGTCATGCTGCTTCTGCTGGTCGTGATGACCGGCATCGCGCCGATCTCGCTCTATATGCTGGTGCCGGCGCTACCTGAGCTGGCCCGTACCTTCGAGGCTGATATCTCCATCGCGCAGATGACGGTGTCGCTGTACATGGTCGGGCTGGCATTCTCACAGCTCATCATGGGGCCGCTATCCGATCGCTTCGGCCGCAAGCCGGTGCTGCTGGCCGGGCTCAGCCTGATGGTGATCGCCGGCATCGGCTCGAGCTTCGCGACCACGCTGCCGCAGCTGATCGCTGCGCGCTTCTTCGAGGCGCTGGGCGGTGCGACAGGCATGGTGATGAGCCGCGCCATCATCCGTGATCTCTATTCGCGCGAGCGCGTCGGGCCGATGATCAGCCTCGTCATCGCTGTCATGATGATCGCACAGATGCTGTCACCGCTGGCCGGTGGTCTGATCGAGACCGGTTTCGGATGGCGCGCGATCTTCTACACGGTCACGGCCGCATCGCTGATCGTGACGCTCGCGATCGCCTTCCTCCTCCCGGAGACACGCAAACGCGTGACGACCGATGCCGGCAGCAGCGGCTTCATTGCGGATTCAAAGGTGCTGTTCGGCAGCCGCGCCTTCATCGGCTATCTCTGCTGCTATGTGGTCGCGTCCTGGATCATCTTCACTTTCGCCGGCGGCGGGCCCTATGTGGTGGTCAACCAGATGGGTCGCACGTCGGCCGAATATGGGGCGTGGTTCGCGACCTCGGGCCTCGCTTATCTCGTCGGCAATCTCGCTTGTGTGCGCTTCGCGCCGCGACGGACCATCGAGCAACTCATCTGGTTCGGCCTGGCACTGCAATTCGGGGGCGCGTTGCTCAATGTCGTCTGGGGACTGACCGGTCTCAATCAAGATCCGGCCTGGCTGTTCATCACCCATATGATCGTGATGTTCGGCAATGCCTTCGTGATGTCGAACGCGGCCGCCGGCGCGCTCAGCATCCGCCCGCAAGCAGCAGGCGCAGCCTCGGGCATGATGGGCTTCATGCAGATGGGTTTCGGCTCGCTGTGCTCGCAGGGCGGCGCATGGCTTGGCGGGCATTTTGCGACACCGGTGGCGCTCAATCTGTCGCTGGTCGTGCTGTCCTGCGGATGTGCGGCAGCGATGATCTTTCTGGTGCCGCGACGAAAAGTGGTGGTGACGGAGAAGATGGTGGAGAAGGCGGAGGAAAAGAGCGGGCTAATGTAGCCCTGCCCTTTATCCTCCGATCAGCGCCAGCCACTCATCCTCGGTCAAGACAGCCACACCGAGATCCCGCGCCTTGGTCAGCTTCGATCCGGCGTCCTCGCCAGCGACGACGTAGTCGGTCTTCTTCGACACAGAGCCGGCGACCTTCGCACCCAGACGTTCGGCCGATGCCTTTGCTTCGTCGCGCGTAAATTTCGTCAGCGAGCCCGTGAACACCACCGTCTTGCCGGCTACCCGCGTGTCAGTCTTCGCCTGCGCGACATCGAGCACCTCGATCTCACCGCCTTCAGTGCCATCACCGACCAACTCGTCCAGCGCCTTCACATTGCGCTGCTCGGCAAAGAACTCGACCACTGCATCGGCGACGATCTCGCCGACACCGCCGATATTATTGAGGTCCTGATAGGCCTCGGACGTATTGCCCTCTTCACTCTGCCCGGCGGCTGCGGCCAGCATCGCCTCACGGAATGCAGAAAAAGAACCGTAGTGGCGCGCCAGTAGCTTGGCATTACCTTCGCCGATATGGCGGATACCGAGTGCGAAGATCAGGCGGTTGAGTTCGATCTTGCGGCGGTCGTCGATAGCGGCGAACAGATTACGCACCGAGACTTCGCCATAACCTTCGCGATCACGTAGCTTCTTGTTGGCGCGCTCGTCGCGTTTGGCCAGCGTGAAGATATCGACGGGATGCATGATGATGCCCTCGTCGTAGAATTCCTGGATCTGCTTGTCGCCGAGACCATCGATGTCGAAGGCAAGGCGCGAGACAAAATGCTTGAGCTTCTCCACCGCCTGCGCCGGACACACCAGCGCGCCGGTGCAGCGCGTAACGACCTCGTCATTCTCGCGAATGGCATGGCTGCCGCAGACCGGACACTTGTCGGGGAACGCATAAGGCTTGGCTGTTGTCGGGCGCTTATCGAGAATGACGTTTACCACCTGCGGAATGACGTCGCCGGCGCGCTGTACGATCACCGTGTCGCCTTCGCGGATATCGACACCATCGCGCAAAGTTTGGCCGTCATTGCCGATGCCCTTGATGTAATCGGCATTGTGCAACGTCGCGTTCGACACCACCACACCGCCGACAGTGATCGGTGTCAGCCGCGCCACCGGCGTCAGCGCGCCGGTGCGGCCGACCTGGATATCGATCTTCTCGA
>CALRZK010000323.1:0-4894 GCA_943372615.1 Bradyrhizobium ivorense
GGCCACTTCGTTCAGATCAAACGGTTTACCTAGATAATCGTCTGCGCCCGCATCCAGACCGGCAATGCGGTCGGGAACGCTATCGCGCGCGGTCAGCAACAGCACCGGTGTGGCGACCCGACGTCCGCGCATTTCGCCGAGGACCTGCAGGCCGGATCCATCCGGAAGCATCAGATCGAGAACGACCGCGTCGAAAGCGGAGCTGCGCAAGGCCGCTGAAGCATCGGCGCAGGTAGTAACGGCATCCACTGTAAAGCCGGCCAGACCCAGTCCGACCTGCAACCCGTTCATCAACACCGCGTCGTCTTCGACCAGCAAAACTCTCATGCGCACAATACCTCGGACCCGACAGAACAGTGGAGATCCCGCTCCGACCTTAAGCCAGCCTTAAGGTGACAGGCGTGGATCGCAGGCCGCGCAGGCATCGACCTGTCCGTATCAAGGCCGAAAGGAGATTCTATATGCCAGCTCTCACGCGTCGTGGCGCAGTGCTTGCCATTGGTGGCGCCGTATTGACCGTTCCCCTGCTCAACCACGCGACCTTCGCTCAGTCCGCTGCTGAAGCCGATGTCTCCAAGGAGATGATCCTCAACGATCCGGCGGCGCCGACGGCCGGCAATCCAAAGGGGGACGTCACGATCGTCGCCTTCCTCGACTACAATTGCCCATTTTGCAAAAAGTCCGCGCCCGACCTTGACCGCATCGTCAAAGAGGACGGGAAAATCAGGCTCGTCTACAAAGACTGGCCTGTCATTCGCCCGACATCGATCGATGGGGCGATGATGGCGCTCGCGGCAAAATACCAGGGAAAATACGACGTCGCACACCACGCTTTGATGGGGATCCCCGGCGTCGGCGTTCCGAAGGACAAGATGCGGCAGGGGCTGCAGGCCGCCGGCATCGATATGGCCCGTCTCGACGCTGACATGAAAGGAAAGTCGGCGGAGATCGACGCTGTTATCAAGCGCAATATGGCGCAAGCCGATGCCATCGGTTTCCAGGGTACGCCAGCCTATCTTGTCGGCCCGTTCCAAACCTCGACCCTCGATTATAAGGGGTTCAAGCAAGTCGTTGCGGACGCGCGCAAGAAACAGGCGGAGGGCAAGTGAGAGCGCCACGCTCTCACCACCCGCGCTCGCGATGCTTGATGTCGAACATTCCACCCTTCAGCATATGAGACCAGTAAAGCCAGGGCAGGAACTTGGTTTTCAGGTACCACATGCTTCGGCGAGGCACCCTGGGATCGAGCGGAAAGCTTGGGGTGACCTTGCCGCCATAGGCAAATTCGGCAAGCACGATTTTGCCAATTGCCACGGTCAGCGGGCACGAACCGTACCCATCATAAGTTCTGGGCATGGCTTTTTCCTGCATCGCCGCCAGCAGATTGTCGACGATGACAGGGGATTGGAGCCGGACAGCTGCCGCCGTTTTGGCGTTGGAGGTCGATGCCGCGTCTCCAAGCGAAAACACGTTCGGATACCGCACATGGCGAAGGGTCGCGGGGTCGACCTCGATCCAGCCCGCGGCATTGGCAAGCGAGCTTTCGCGCACGACGTCAAGCCCCGTCTGCGGCGGGACGACGTGGATCATGTCGAACCGCATCTCAACGTCCCGAGCCCCACCATCCTTGCCGGTCACGGAAAACAGCGCCGTCTTCGCGGGACCATTGATGGCGACCAGATTGTGTCGGTAGCAGACGTCGATCCCGTATTCGTCGACGGCTTTTTGCAGCGGCGGAACGAAGAAGGGAACGCCGAACAGCGCCTCGCCCGCCAGGCAAAACTTCAGCTGCGAGGCGCTGAGCTTGCCGCGGCGGCGCAGACGGTCGGCCATCATATACATGATCTTCTGAGGCGCGCCGGCGCATTTGATCGGCATGGCAGGTTGGGTGAACAGCGCGGTCCCGCCCTGAAATTCCTGGATAAGCCGCCAAGTGTATTCGGCCGTGTCGGCCCGGTAGTTGCTGCACACGCCGTTCTTGCCAAGCGTCTCTTGCAGCCCCTCAATCGCGTCCCAGTCGATTTTCAGGCCCGGGCAGGCAACGAGGTAGTCGTAGCCGAGCGATCGGCCATCGCTCAGCATCATGCGATTATCGTCCGGCTCGAACGCCGTTACCGCCGCCTTGATCCATGTCGCGCCTTTGGGAATCAGCGACTTTTCGGCGCGTTGCGTCTGTTGCCGCGTAAAGACGCCGGCGCCGACCAGCGTCCAACCCGGCTGGTAGGAATGCGTTTCAGACGCCTCGACGATTGCGATGTCGAGACCGGATTCGCGGCGCAGCAGCTCGGCTGCGACGGTGATGCCGGCGGCGCCTCCGCCGACGATGACGATCCGATGCTTGAGTATGGCTGCCTGGCTGGCCTGCGGCTGCGATGCGACGTCCATCATTATCCTCCCACTTGCAGAGTCTCATATCTGATTATATGTAATTATGTAATTCATATTGAGGATCGTCAAGGAGCGGCGCTATGAAACCTATTCCGGTCACTGAGAAGTTTTCCGTCGTCGGGCAAATTCAGCCGAGCGATTTCGCGGAATTACGCCGTCTCGGCTTCAAAACAGTCATCAACAATCGTCCCGATGGCGAAGATGCGACGCAGCCAGGCTCCGACGCGGAGGAAGCCGCAGCCAGGGCTGCTGGGCTCGACTACGTGTTCATTCCCGTTACCAGTACATGCATGCCGGAAAACGACGTTCGCCGTTTTGCCGAGGCTATTGTCGCCTCGAACGGCCCGGTGATTGCCCACTGCCGCTCCGGCGCCCGCTCGTTTTACATGTGGATTCTGGCCGGTGACGCTGACGTTCAGGGCTTCAGTGACGACAAGCTCATCGCCGTCGCAAGCGATGTGGGCATTGCGCCGGACGCATCACGGGCCTGGCTCGCTTCGCACCGTCGCATCGGCAAACCTGACGTGAAGGGATTCTACGATCCCAAAACCGGCAGCATCCAATATGTCGTCAGCGATCCGGCGACGAATGCATGTGCGATCATCGACCCGGTTCTCGACTATGACGAGAAGTCCGGCGCGACCAAGACCGAACATGCCGACGAGATCCTCGCTTATGTCGCCGAGCACGGCCTGATTGTCGAATGGATCCTCGACACCCATCCGCATGCCGATCACTTCTCGGCGGCCCGTTACCTGAAGGAAAAAACCGGCGCATCGACAGCCATCGGCGCCCGTGTCGTCGATGTGCAGACGCTGTGGAAGAAGATCTACAACTGGCCGGACTTTGCAAATGACGGCAGTCAGTGGGACCGCCTGTTCGAGGAGGGGGAGACTTTCAAGCTCGGCACGATCGACTCGAAGGTGATGTTTTCGCCCGGACACACCCTCGCCTCGATCACCTATGTCATCGGCGACGCGGCGTTCGTCCATGACACGCTGTTTATGCCGGATTCCGGCACCGCTCGGGCCGATTTCCCGGGCGGCAGCGCCAAGCGACTATGGCGATCCATTATGGATATTCTCTCGTTGCGCGACGAAACACGCATCTTCACAGGTCATGACTACCAGCCGGATGGACGTGCAGCACTGTGGGAGAGCACGGTCGGTGAACAGAAAAAGCTCAATTCCCACATCGCCAATCAGACCGAAGAGAGTTTCGTCAAGTTGCGCAATGAGCGTGATGCGACGCTACCGATGCCCAAACTCATTCTGCATGCATTGCAGGTGAACATGGCCGGCGGTCGACTCCCCGAGCCGGAGGATAATGGCAAGCGCTACTTGAAGATCCCGCTCAACGCACTCGACGGAGCGGCATGGTGATGGACGCCTATCTCGCACCCATCGCTGGCGGCGCATTGGTTGGCCTGTCAGCCAGCCTTCTGATGCTCCTGAATGGACGCATCGCCGGGATCAGCGGCATTGTCGCAGGACTGCTTGGCCAGCGCGGCGAGCGCTTCGGTCACGATATCGCCTTTGTCGCGGGCCTGCTGCTCGGGCCAATGGCTTACCTCGCAATCTTCGGCATTGCGCCGCAGGTGCAGGTAACGGCGGCATGGCCGCTCCTGATCGTCGCGGGTTTGCTGGTCGGCTTTGGTACCCGCATGGGCTCCGGCTGCACCTCCGGGCACGGCATATCCGGGCTCGCTCGACTGTCGCCGCGATCCTTCGTGGCTGTCTTGACGTTTCTCGGTACGGCCATCCTCACCGTGCTGGCGATGCGTTTCGGAGGCTGGCTATGAACCCGGCTCTTCGTATCCTCACGGCTCTTGCCGCCGGTCTTTTGTTCGGTCTGGGTCTGGCCGTTTCTGGTCTCCTCAACCCCGCCAAGGTCAAGGCTTTCCTCGATATCACCGGGGCATGGGATCCTAGCCTGATATTCGTTCTCGGTTCAGGCGTACTCGTCGCCTTCATCGGCTACAGGATCGCATTTGCCATCAACAAGCCATTGCTCGACGATCGACTTCACCTTCCGACCAAAACCCGCATCGACCGGCCACTGGTCGTTGGTTCGGCGATCTTCGGTGTGGGCTGGGGTCTGGTTGGCTTCTGCCCCGGCCCCGCGATCGCATCGCTTTCGCTCGGTTTGGTGCCGGCTGTAATCTTTGCGATCGCCATGTTCGTCGGAATGGTCACGCACGACCGTTTCCTGGCCGGGAAGGGGTGAGCCATGCTTGCCAATCTTGGCCCGGCGCTCGCCTCGGGCGGCCTCGTCGGCTTCTCGCTCGGGCTCGTCGGCGGCGGCGGCTCGATTCTAGCCACCCCGCTACTGCTGTACGTCGTGGGCGTCACCCAACCCCACATCGCGATCGGGACGAGTGCGTTTGCTGTGTCCGTCAACGCCTTCGCCAATCTCATCGGCCACGCGCGCAGCGGTAATGTCCGATGGCGCTGTGCGATCATCTTCGCAGGCGTCGGCACGCTTGGCGCATTCGCCGGCTCAACCC
>CALRZK010000324.1:0-4881 GCA_943372615.1 Bradyrhizobium ivorense
ACCGACACGTCAAAGACCACCCAGGCAGCGAAAGACGCTGCAGGCAAGCCGACAGGCGCCAAGCCCGTCGCAGCCAAGGGCGCGGCGGATAAGGCAAAAGCAAAGCCTGCGCCTGCGAAGTCGGCAGCCAAACCGGCAGACACGAAATCAACGGCCAAAACGACCGCAGGCAAGACTGACGCAGCGAAGCCCGGCGCGGCCAAGCCTGCGGCTGCCAAACACACGGCTAACAAGCCCGATACCGCCAAGCCGATTGCCGCGAAGCCGGCGGCGACGCCTGCGAAACATACGACCGGCACCATCAATCCGGCGCCGGCGATCCAGCCGGCCACGCGTCAGCATGCCGTTGCTCCGCCTGCCGCAAGGAAGCCGCCGCCTGCCCGCGCCGCGATCGCAGCCACCAGTTCGACCTCGCAGGCCGATGGCCAGGCGCTGGAGAACGTCATCGAGCTCGTCCGCAAGGGCAAGAGTGGCGAAGCCGGTCAGGTCGTGCAGACCATCGGCGATCCCGTCGCGCGAAAACTCGGCGAATGGCTCTATCTGCGCAGCGAAAACAATGGCGCATCGGTGGAGCGCTATCGCGCATTCGTCGCCGCCAATCCGAGCTGGCCTTCGCAAACCTTCATGCGCCGCCGCGCCGAAGCCGCCCTATGGGACGACAAGCGCGACGACAACGCGATCCAGGCCTTTTTCGAAGACGACAAGCCGATCTCGGCCAAAGGCAAATTCGCCCTCGCCAAATCCTTGCTCGCACGCGGCGATCGCGCCAATGCCGAACGTCTCGTTCGCGATGCCTGGCGCAACGATCCGATCTCCGGCGATACCGAGAACATGGCCATCGACATGTTCGGCGCGTTGATCACGCCCGGCGATCACAAAGCGCGCATGGACATGCTGCTCTACGGTGCCGACGGCGATCCCGGCCTGCGTTCGGCCAAGCGGCTCGGCGGCGCGCAGATGGCGCTGGCACGCGCGCGCATCGCCGTCACCAAGAAGGCATCGAATGCGAAGGCGCTGCTCGATGCGGTGCCATCCGAACTGCACAGCGATCCCGGCTATCTGTTCAGCCGCATCCAGCAACTGCGCCGCGACGAACGATTCAATGATGCCGCACGCCTGATGTCGGCCGTGCCCAAAGACATCAGCCGCCTGCACAATCTCGACGAATGGTGGATCGAGCGCCGCCTGCTGTCGCGCAAACTGCTCGATACGGGCGAGCCTCGCGCCGCCTATGTGGTGGCGCGTGACGCGGCCTTGCCCGCACGCGATATCTACAAGACCGAACAGGAATTCACCGCCGGCTGGATCGCGCTGCGTTTCCTCAAAGACCCCGCGACAGCCTCGCAGCACTTTGCGCGCATCGGTGTCGGCAGCGTGAATCCAACCGCCCTCGCCCGCGCCGGCTACTGGCAAGGCCGCGCCGCCGAGGCTGCCGGCCGCAGCTCCGAAGCACGCGCCGCCTATACGCGCGCAGCCGAGCAATCGACGAGCTATTACGGCCAGCTCGCCCGCGGAAAACTCGGCCTGCCGCAGCTCGACATCAGCGGCTCGCTGTCGTCGCGTGCACGCGGCTCTGATCGTCTCGAAATCGTCCGCGCCGTGCAGCTGCTCTATGCGCTCGACGAGAAGGACATCGCGGTTCCGATTTTTGCCGATGTCGGCGAGAACGGCGATCCGGAAGCTGTGCTCGGCCTCAGCGAACTCGCAGCACAGAACAAGGATGCGCGCGGCATGCTGCTGGTCGGCAAGGCGGCGCTCAATCGCGGTCTGCCTTTCGATCACTATGCCTATCCGACCAACGGCATTCCGAGCTATCGCCCGGTCGGGCCGGAAGTTGAGCCGGCCGTCGTGTATGCGATCGCGCGGCAGGAAAGCGCATTCAATCCGACGGTCGTCTCGCCGGCGCAGGCATACGGCCTGATGCAGGTGACGCCATCAGCCGCGCAATATGTCGCCAAGCGCCACGGCGCCACTTACGACCTCGCGCGGCTGAAGAACGACTCCACCTACAATGCCGCCCTCGGCGCTGCCGAACTCGGTGGCCTGCTGGAAGACTATCGCGGCTCCTACATCATGACTTTCGCGGGCTACAATGCCGGCCGCGGCAGCGTGCGCAAATGGATCGAGCGCTATGGCGATCCACGCGATCCCAATGTGGATGCGGTCGACTGGGTGGAATCGATTCCATTCGCCGAGACGCGCAATTACGTCCAGCGCATCATGGAAAACCTGCAGGTCTATCGCGCCCGTTTCGGCGGCAGCCAGAAGCTGCAGATCGATGCCGACCTGCATCGTGGCCGCGGTAGCAGCGTCGAGTAATAAACTCAGCCGCTGGACGGTGGGCAAAGCGCAGCGTGCCCACCGTCACCAGCCGTGCCCTTTGATGGTGGGCACGCTGCGCTTTGCCCGCCCCTACAATCATCATCGCGACAAACAAAAACCCCCGGCAGTTTCCTGCCGGGGGTCTTTTGTCAGATATCGATTGCCGTGAGGCGTTCGATATTAGAACGAGCGCAGGATCTGAACCGAACCGTTGTACAGGTTCTGGTCCTGGATCTGGTAGGTCGTGTTGCCGACCTTGCCCGAGGCGTTGCCGACATACTGACCACCGAGGCTCTGCTCGAGACGGGTGAAGGTGAATTCAGCCGACAGGGTCAGGTTCTTGACAGGAGTCCAGGCGGTACGGGTACCGATCTGAGCGATGCCAAAGTCGAAGTTGCCGGTGGTGTTCTGCAGGAAGCCTGCAGTTGCACCGCTGGTGGCGGCTGCCGAGGCGCTGCCGAGACGGGCATTGGTCTGGTTGAACGCCGTCGCGAGCAGAGCGTTGCCGCCATCACCGTAGGAGATGTGGCTGTAGCTGCCGAACAGCGAGGTGCGCCATGCCGGGTTCCAGTAGTGCTCGTAGAAGCCGGCAACCGACCAAGCTTCGCTCTGCTGGATCTGACCGTTGGTGCCGAACACGCCGTCAAGCACGTAGCCGAAGCCAACGGTGTTGCCTTCGAACTTGGCAAAGCGACCGCCGCCCTGGGTGTCGGTGGTGCCGCCAGCCATAGCGTACTTGGCTGCGCCCTTGGCGTAGGTGGCTTCGAGCTTCAGGCTATCGCCAGCGCCGGTCGGGAGGTTCTTGAACTCGACAGCACCGTTGACGGCGAAGCCGTAGGAGTCATCGGCATGGCCGGTGGACTCGTTGGCACCGTAGAAGCCCGGGGTGATGGTGTGCATGGCGGCACCGAAGTGCAGCGTACCCCAAGCCTGGTCGAGGCGCAGGTTGCCGACGACGTCAGGAATGTGGTTGCCACCGTAGGAGTTGCCCAGGAAGGTGTTCGAGGCAACGCCGTACTGCTGGTTCAGGAAGCTGCTCGAACCCGGACCAACGATGAAGTTGGCGGTGTTGTAGAGGCCGGCGTTGCGATAGGGCGACGCGTTTTCGAGCGAGATGGTGGCCGACACGCCGTTACCGAACGAAGCGGTGTAGGCGATCTGCGGGATACCGGTGGTGTTGTTCGAACCGGCCATGAAGCCCGACGAGATGTACGGCTTCGAGAGAGCCCACTGCGGGTCGAACTGCGAGACGGCCTTACCGAAGGTGAAGCCGGCGAACTGGATGAAAGCGTAGTCGACTTCGGTGAAGCCGCCAGCGATCGATTCACGGTTCTGCGAGAAGTCGAACTGGATGTTCGCGTAGGTACGAACAACGCCGTACTCGGTCGCGGTGCGCGTATCGGTGGTCAGGTTGATACGTTCACGGGTGATGTAGTAGTCCTTGGTCCACAGGTTGTTGCCACCTGCGCCACCCTGCCAGAACGGGGTGTCGTAAGCTGCGCCGTTGAACGAGGTGTCGATACGGATCGCACCACCGATCTTGATGCAGGTGTCGGTGCCCGGGATGTAGTAGAAACCGGCGCCGTAGAGAGAGCAAACCTTCACATATTCAACGGCCTTGGCCTTGACCGGAAGATCTGCTGCCTGAGCGCCACCAACAGCGAGAATGCCCGCTGCGGAGCCCAGGATAAGGGCCTTAATCGTCTTCATGTAACCTCCAAGTTGCTAAAGGGAAGGTTCCGCCACGAGGCTCAAGAGCCCTGAAGACAAGTTCCTAGATCCCTGACAACCCGCGCCGAGACTCCTGATCCAAGCCACATGCCCGCGGCTCAAATCCATCATCGGTACGGGACGACCTCGGGATGCCCCCCTCCGTCGCGTCACGAACATCTCCCAAGGCCTGCCGCTTCGCAACAATGGAACGCCTCGAAACCGCCCTGCTTTGGCCCTTTGCGGCCAAGTGTTGCGGAAATCACACGCGCTTGTGATCGCCAAATTGAGCCAAGCACCTGATCTGCTTAGCTAATTCAATCTTGCAAAAAATACGTCACAAAGTTCTCGCGAAACGTGCACACCTCTATTTCTCTCGCAAAACATCGGATTCGCTCACTGCGAATCTCGAATCGCAGGGATTCGCGCGCCGTCGGGAAGCCGCATGGGCCGCGCTTTTCATGCGTCGACATCGGTTGCGGGGAGCTACTTCGGTGCGTGCGCACATATAGAAGTCTGCCGCGGCTCCCGTTCAGACTGGAAAATTGTCTGCACAGCACGGTGAGGTGCTATCTGACGCTTGCGGCTCACGACGGTGTCAGGCATATGCAGCCGTGATGGAGCTGTGGCCGAGTGGCTGAAGGCACCGCTTTGCTAAAGCGGCATACCTGTTAAAGGGTATCGAGGGTTCGAATCCCTCCGGCTCCGCCACACCCCGCGCAAGCCATTGATTTCAAACGATTTTCTATCGTTTGCGCGCATTCATTCCTAATTTCCTTCCTAAAATCAGCAACGCGAATTGCCTTTTTCATCAAGGAAAACAGGCGCTTGCAGCTATAGCGCGTTCCT
>CALRZK010000325.1:0-4880 GCA_943372615.1 Bradyrhizobium ivorense
GCAAAGGTGATCGTGACATCGGACTGGCCCGGCTTCGGCCCGCAAAAGGCGCGGGCGCTGGAGTTGGCACGCGGCGCGTGGGTGCTTTCGCTGGATGCCGATGAATGGCTCGATCCCGATGCGATCGAACCGCTCAAGGCGGTGACGGCGTCTGACGCATCGGCCTATCGCATCTCGCGGCGGTCGCGCTTCTGCGGGCAGATCATCAATCACAGTGGCTGGTCGCCCGATTATGTCACGCGGCTGTTCCGGCGCGGGCAGGGGCGGTTTTCCGACGACCTCGTGCATGAGCGGATCATCATCGACGGCCCGTCTGCACCGCGCCGTTCCGCATCGAGCATGACAGCATCACCTCGCGCGCGGACGCCGAGGACAAGATCGTCCGCTATTCCACCGCCGCCGCGGCGCAGCTATTTGCAAGCGGCAAACGCGCTTATCCCGGCAAGGCTGCGCTCCGCGGCTGGACGGCTTACATCAAGAGCTACATCCTCCGCGCCGGTTTCCTCGACGGCGCCGCAGGCCTCGACGTCGCCGACTACAATCGCCGCTATACCTACGAGAAATGGCGCCGGCTCGCCGAACTCAGCCGCGGCCGCTGATCACGCCTTCGCGAGCGGCCGCCGGCGGCGGGACGCACCCATGCAATGAAACAACTGTCGCGCGACTGCTTTGAAGCATAGATTTTTGTCAAAGCACCGGCGCGGGCATTTTGCGTTGCCGACGGCGCGCATTTTCATTGCATCGAAGAGTTCATGAACAAGATCGACCGCCAGTGTCGCGGCGCCGCCCGCGACCAGCACATGCCTGACGAACTTTTGTCCGACGAGATGGCCGAAGAGCTCTCCCGCATCCCCACCGCAGCCATCGATCTCAAAGATACACCACCGCCCATCACGCCGGCTCCGCTGAGCCAGGCCGAAATCCGCTCCATCCTGATCAGCCTGCTGCTCGCGATGTTCCTCGCAGCACTCGACCAGACCATCGTCGCCTCCGCATTGCCGACCATCGGCCGCCAATTCGGCGACGTCTCCAATCTCTCCTGGGTGATCACCGCCTATCTGCTCGCATCCACCGCGGTGGCGCCGGTGTTTGGTACGCTGAGCGACATCTATGGCCGCCGCGCCACCATCATCACCGCGATGGCGCTGTTTCTTGTCGGCTCGGTGCTGTGCGCGCTGGCGCCGAACATGATCACGCTCATCATCGCCCGTGCGCTTCAGGGCCTCGGCGGCGGCGGCATTCTGCCGATCGTGCAAACCATCATTTCGGATGTGGTCTCGCCGAAGGAGCGCGGCCAGTATCAGGCTTATTTCAGCAGCGTCTGGGTTGCTGCCGGCATCGGCGGCCCGATCCTCGGCGGCGTGTTCGCCGAGCATCTGCACTGGTCGATGATCTTCTGGATCAATATCCCGCTCGGCATTGGCGCGCTCGCGCTGATGTTGCCGAACATGAAGAAGATCCCCGTCTTCCATCGTCGCCGCAAGGTGGACTGGCTCGGCGGCATCTTGCTGATGATCTCGGCCGTCGCCTTCATGCTGGCGCTGACCTGGGGCGGGACGCGCTTTTCGTGGCTGTCGCCGACCATCATCGCGCTGCTTGGCTCCGCGGTTGCCATCGGCTTCGCTTTTGTCTGGCATGCGATGCGCACCGATCAGCCGTTCCTGCCGCTGTCGCTGATCGGCGGACGCGTGGTGCCCTATGCGATGGCCGCAGGTGGATGCTGCATGGGCGCGATGCTCGGTCTCACCGTGCACCTGCCGCTCTATTACGAAGTGGTCTATGAACTCACCGCGGCGCAGGCCGGCATGGCGCTGATCCCGATCGCGGCCGTGTCCGTGCTCGGCGCATTGATCGCGGGCCGCACCATGGCCAAGGCCGTGCATTACAAGCGCATCGCCATCTTCGGCACCTCGGTCGCCGCCATCATGGGCCTCGCCATCGCGCTGCTGACGCCGCTGCCGCTGTGGCAGCTGCTCACCATGCTCGGCATTCTCGCCATCGGCCTCGGCATGATCTTTCCGGTCAGTCTCGTCTCGATCCAGAACGCGGTGCCGCGTCCGCAGGTCGGCACGGTGACCGGCGCGATGAACTTCTTCCGCGCGCTGGTGTCGTCCTTCACGGTGGCGGCTTTCACCACGGTGCTGCTGATGGCGCTCGGGCCGAATCTCACGATTGCAGGCGAGCATGCACAGGCAACTCAGGCGATTGCGCGTGAGGATATGATCACGGCGTTCCGCTACGTGTTCGAGTCCGCCGCAGCGATGCTGGCGCTGGCTGCGTTCTTCCTCGTACTGATGGAAGAGCGCCCGCTCGCCGGTCCGGCCAAGCATGCGCCGAGCGTGGTGTCGGAATGAGCGGAGATGCCGCGCAATAAAGACCGCACTCTGTATACAATTCAACTTTAAATAGATAATCTGACTTGGGCTGTTGCATTGACGCGGGGAGGCGTTGATCGTCATGCGCTTGTTCGGTTTTTTTCTAGGCTTAGTTGCTGTTATCGCGTTGACAGAAACGACGGCAAGTTATGCGCAGACACTTATTCCGAAAAAGCCGATCGACGAGACGGTCGTTGGGAGTTTTTCTGCCGCCGACCGCGATCGTTTCTACGCCGATAGGAGAGCAGCAAAACGAAAGACCATTCCACGAATTGTGTTCGTTCCGGGAATTCTGGGCTCTAAAATCGAGGAATGCCGCGCTGATGGTAGTCAATGTGTCCCCATCTGGGGGACGGTCGAGGCAGTCAGGCGTAGCGGTATTGATCTGAGCGTAAGATCAGATCGCAAGTATCGAACGGATGTGGTGGAGAGCATCTTTTTCAAAGATGTTTATGGCAACCTCCTCGACTACATTCGAGAACAAGCTGATGCCGCTGCGGTCGATAGTGTCGAAGACGCGCTCGTTACGGTTATGCACTATGATTGGCGTCTGTCTAATGGCGACAACGCAAAGTTGCTAAAAGATCGAATTTGCGATATTCGCGCGCGTGCTGAAGATTCTCCGATCGTTGTTATCGCGCACAGCATGGGAGGGCTCCTGACAAAGGTCTGGGCCGCGCGCCATGCAAGGGAGAAATGTTCGAACGGGCGCGAATCTGCGGTCAAGCAGATCGTTTTTGTCGCAACTCCGCATTTGGGCTCGCCAAAAGCGATCAAGGCGATTGCTGAAGGCTACAATATCATTTTTGACGAACTAACTGGCTTGAAGAAATATCTAGGCTGGTTTGAGCGAAACTATGTGTTGGACGCCATCAATCAGGCAGGAATTTCGTTCCCGAGTTTGTACGAGTTGCTTCCAATTCGTGGAAGCGAATACTGCAGCCAGCAAAAGCCAGCAATCGCGAAGGCGCTGGTGCCTGCTGTCGGCGATAACGATCTGCCGATTAGCCTCTTCGAGGCAGACGTCTGGTCGCGTTACGATCTTTTGCGTCGCATCGGAGCCTCTCCCGTGAGGCGCAGCTACTACGAAAAAGATCTGGCGCCGTTATTGCGCCAGGCGGAGCGCCTTCTGTGCGAAATCGCTGATTTCGATCCGGCGAGCGTTGCAGATGTGCTATACCTTTTCGGTAGAGAAAAGGCCAATCGAACTTTGGGATGGTTTCAGCTCCGGTCCGGCTTACCTAATGCCATCAATAATTCTACGTCAGTTCAAGGCGACGGCACTGTTCCAGTGTATAGCGCGCAGAATTTTCTCGTCAGCAGCACTTGGCAAACCCAAGAGATTCAAGCTGACCACACGTCAATCGTGAGCAATTCGGTCCTGCTCGTTCATATCAGGGAGCTCTACAGCAAGGCGATCCAGCAGGCAGAACTACAGAATATTCGTTCGAATGATCGCTACGCTTCCCTACTGGCGACCGAGATGGCAGCAACGGGAAATCTGCTATTTGTCGATGCCAATCCAAAGACTTGGTCAGATGAAAATGGAAAGCTTGCTATCGAGCTGAATTCAAAAGCGCTGAAGCTAATGGACTATCAGCCGGCAGATGTCGCTCAGCTCGCATCTTACACGTTGACGCCGTCTGAACGAAAAAATCTCTATGCGGTTGCAGCCTCGAGCACCAGCGTTCCGTCTTTGCGTCTGACCTGGATCGCCGAATCCGCACGATCATCCTACGAGCTGGGGCGCTACCAAGAGGCCATCGCCAACGCAGTCTATATCGCAGACACAAGCCGCTCCGTTTCGGCGGATCCCGTCGTGGCAGGTCTTCAGAAAAATGCCAAAGAGATTGAAGGCTGGTCTTACCTGAAGGCCGGCGACCTCGCCAAGTTCAATGAACTCGCATCCGCCTATGCCACGCAATATTCGGTGTCTACGAACAATTTCAAGGAGCCTGTAGCTCCATCAAGCGACTTGCGATCACTCATCGCATCCTCGCCCACCCAGTACTCTATTGAACGGACTTTGGGAGGGATTGGCATTCCGGTGATGGGTGTCCAGGAAAAAATGACTATCCGTTGAGAAGCGACAAATTGCATCGACGCGTTGATCGTTTCGCCTCGCATATAGTTACCACACCATTAATTCATAATTGATGCTGTTCATGAACTCTGCCGCAACTTATGGCGGGTAGGGTGCAACCATTGTCGGGGACGGTGACGGAAGAATTTCGGCATCGGATTGAGGAGGCAGAAGTGCTGCGTTTGATTTCGAAATTTGCAAAAGATGAAACCGGCGCCACCGCGATCGAATATGCGCTGATCGCCGCCGGCATCAGCCTCGCCATCATCGTCGCCGTGCAGGGGCTCGGCACCACGCTCAGCGGCCGCTACGCCGCGGTGAGCGCTTCATTGAAATAGGACAGGTGAGGGCCGTTTGATCCCGGGCCTGCTCGGGATGTTTCAGCTGCCACCTCGCCTTGTCGTCGTCGCTCCCTTCCGCAA
>CALRZK010000326.1:0-4869 GCA_943372615.1 Bradyrhizobium ivorense
AAGCCTCCTGAGAAACCCACCTCCGACGACAACAAGGCGACCGATCCGCTCGACGACAAGTTCGCGCTGCCCGTCGGCACCGCTGCTGCGCAGGTGCCCAGCACCAAGCCGCCTGCGCCTGAAAAGCTCGTCACCGATAAGAACGCCAAAGCCAAACCCGTCGACGACGACGACGATGAGGACGAAGACGACGACGATGATGACGACGAGGAACTCGTCGTTTTCACCGCGCGTGAGGCAGCCGGTGCTTTCGGTACCATCTACGCCTTCACGCGGCCGTTTCTCGCCAATCGGCGCAAGATGCTGGCCTTTGTCGGCTTCGGCGTTCTGGTCGAGACGTTGTTCAACGTCATCATGCCGCTCAGCCTCAAATTCCTCATCGACGATGCGCTCGGCGAGGAAGATTTTGACGCGCTGATCAAGATCCTGTCTGTGCTGGCCGTGGCCGGCATCATCACCTCGATCGTGGCGATCTGGTATGAGCGCTGGGATGCGCGGCTCGCCGCCTCGATCATCTCCAGCGCGCGCGAGCGGCTGTTCGGCCATGTGCAGGAACTGCCATCGGCCTATTTCGCGCGGACCAAGCGCGGCGAAACGCTATCGCGCTTCTCCATCGACATGGCGTCGTTCGAGACCTGCATCAAGAGCTTTGCCAATAGCGCGCTGCTGCCGTTCCTCGAGCTGATCGCCGGCATCCTGCTGATGTTCTATCTGAACTGGCAGCTGGCTTTGGTGGCGCTGCTGATCTTCCCGATCACGCTGATCGGCCCGCGCATCCTCACGCCGAAGGCGGTGCAGGCGAATTACGAGCAGAAGCAGAGCGAAGCCTCGATCCTCGGCACCATCCAGGAAAACATCGCCGCACAGGCCGTGGTGAAGGCGTTCAGCCTTCAGCGCCGCACCATGGGGTGGTTCCGGCTGCGCAATGACGATACCCAGAAGCGGATCGCGGCTGCGACCTTCCTCTCCACGATGGTGGAGCGCTCGGTTACCGTGTCGGTGCTCTTGCTGCATCTCGTCGTGCTGGCGATCGGCGCCTATCTCGCCACCAAGGGCCAGATCACCGTCGGCACTTTTGTCACGTTTGAAAGCGCGTTCTGGGAGGTGTCCTACAACATCGCCCATGTGATGCATTTTATCCCGGTCTCGATCCAGACCGCGGCGGCCGTGCAGCACATGAACGAGATGCTGGACGAACCGACTCGTGGCTCCGACAAGCCCAACGCGCCGGAATTGCCGCGCGTCGAGCACGACATCACCTTCGATCGCGTCACGTTCCAGTATGAGAACAGCCGTGCGCCGGTGCTCGACAATCTCAGCCTCAAGCTGGATGTCGGCAAGAAGATCGCCATCGTCGGCCCGTCCGGCTCGGGCAAGAGCACGCTGCTCAACCTGATCCTGCGGCTCTATATGCCCGACGAGGGCAAGCTGACCATCGATGGCGTCGATATCCGCAAGGTGACGCGGGAATCCCTGCGCAGCCATATGGCGGTGGTGTTCCAGGAGAACATGCTGTTCAACATGTCGATCCGCGAAAACATCCGGCTCGGCAAGGAAGGCGCCACCGACGAGGAGGTGGTGGAAGCGGCCAAGAAGGCCGAGATCCATCGCTATATCATGAGCCTGCCCGACAAATACGACACGCAGGTGGGCGAACGCGGCGACACGCTGTCCGGCGGCCAGCGCCAGCGCATCGCCATTGCGCGCGCCATCGTCCGCAATCCGTCGGTGCTGTTGCTGGACGAGGCGACCTCGGCGCTCGACCAGACGACGGAAGCGGCGCTGAACGCGACCTTGTTCAAGCTGGCTGAAGGCCGCACCATGATTTCATCGACGCACCGGCTGACATCAGTGGTCGATATGGACGAGATCATTGTCATCAATGGGGGCAGGGCGATCGAGCGCGGCTCGCATGCTGAGCTGCTCGCGCTCGGCGGCACCTATCGCGAGCTGTGGGACAATCAGGGTCGTCACACGGCCGATGATGACGATGAGGAAGACGACGAAGAGGATGATGAGGACGACGAGGATGAGGATGAGGATGAGGACGACGAGGAATAGTCGTCGTCCCCGCAGTCTGTCGTCGCCCGGCTTGACCGGGCGATCCAGTAAACACTGACATTCGTGATAGAGCCGCGACGACGTCGTTTACTGGATCCCCGCTTCCGCGGGGATGACACCATGAGTTCGGTTCATCGCTCCGTTCGCAACAATCCCGTCGCCAATTGCCGAAAGGCCTCCACGGCCTTCGGCAGCACGGTTTGCGGATTCTCCGCCGCAGCCACCCACAGCGCGGCATTCAGCGCCGCTCCATTGATCAGGCGGGCTGCGGCTTCCGCGTCCACATCCTTCACGATCCCATTCGCGATCAGCCGCTCGATCGCCTCCGTGGTCGTGCGCAAACAGGCGGTCTGGTTCGGCCACTGCGAGGGATCGCCGAGCACGGCGGGACCGTCCAGCAGCATGATGCGCTGGATCTCGGGCTCGAGCGCCATTTCGATATAAGCGACGCCCTCGATCATGAAGCCGAGCCACAACGTCTCAGCCTGGCTCGAGGCCACCCGCATCCGCGCCAGCATCTCGGCATCGATCTGGTCGATCACAGCCTGCAGCAGGCCCTTCTTGTCGCCAAAATTGTGATAGAGCGCGCCGCGCGTCAGCCCGGCCTCGGCGGTCAGCTCGTCCATGGAGGAGGCGGCGTATCCTTTCTCGGCAAAGGCCTTGCGGGCAGCCGCGATCAGCTTGCCCCGCGTCTCCTCCACCATTTGTGCCCGCTTGCCCGTCGCCACCGTCGCTCTCCGATCACATACATCGCGTATGTCAATATTGACATACGATCCGTATGCTCCCAACTAATCGCATACGGCGCGTATATCAACCAGCGTGCCGATTGGGAACAGGAGAGACATCATGGCCAAACGCGACGCAATCTTCCCCGCCGGCCGCCAGGCGCTTTACGAGATCAACAGCTATTCGGCAGCCATTCGCTCGGGAGACCTTCTGTTCGTCTCCGGGCAGGTCGGCAGCCGCGAGGACGGCTCACCGGAGCCTGATTTCGCCAAACAGGTGCAACTGGCCTTCGACAACCTCAGCAACGTCCTGAAGGCCGCCGGAGCCTCGTTCGACGACATCGTGGATGTCACGACCTTTCATACGGATCCGCAGGTCCAGTTCGACACGGTCAATACCGTCCGTTCCAGGATCTTCCCGGAAAAGCCCTATCCGAACTGGACGGCCGTGGGCGTCAACTGGCTCGCGGGCTTCGACTTCGAGATCAAGGTCATCGCCCGGCTGCCTTAACGACTCGGTAATGGCATGAACGGCGATTCTCCCGATTCTAACCGTCTGATGACGCGGGAATCGGGAGGAGGGGGCGGAATCCCCCGTTCTGCAGTCCAAAAATCTCATCAGACCGCAATCCGGGCGTCATCAAACTGCAGTTTTCGACTCCGCCAAGCGAGTGGTGGATGACCTTGAATCCATGCGGATTCCACGTGTTTTTCAGGAGCTTCGCATGCTAGAAAATGCTGCGGCACAAGCGTATTTTGCGTGTGGATAGGTGTTGACTTGCCTAACCCCTGCAGATACAACCCGGCCACTCAACGACAGGCGGTGAGCTTCGCCAGTGTCGGTACGGATCACCCTGATAGTCTTTCTTGACGGGCACCAACCTCGACCAAGACGCTCAAACGCTGCCGTTTAAATCTAGGCAATGCCAAACGACGTTTGATTTTACGGAGAAATCCGGGAAATCGAATTCAGTGCATGACCAAGGTAACGACTGAGGGCGACAGCCTGATGTCACCATCGTGGTCCTCTGCGGCGTTAGCGCTATCCGTTCAGCGATGGACGGTTGGCGTTATTTCGTTTTGCGCGAAGAAATTCGTGTTCTGCGAGACCGGTGGGGCCGGAAGCTCCGAGCAATTTTTGCGAAGCCATGCAGGTTTCGCGCGAATAAAGGGTGAAGGCTGACATGCCGACGATCAACCAGCTGATCGCAAATCCGCGGGTCATTCAGAAAGCGCGCAAGAAGGTGCCGGCTCTGCAGCAGTCGCCGCAGAAGCGTGGCGTTTGCACGCGCGTCTACACCACGACGCCGAAGAAGCCGAACTCGGCGCTTCGTAAGGTCGCCAAGGTGCGTCTGACCAATGGCTTCGAAGTCATTGGTTACATCCCGGGCGAAGGTCATAACCTTCAAGAGCACTCCGTGGTCATGATCCGCGGCGGCCGCGTCAAGGATTTGCCCGGCGTGCGTTACCACATCCTCCGCGGCGTGCTGGATACCCAGGGCGTCAAGAACCGTAAGCAGCGTCGTTCGAAGTACGGCGCGAAGCGTCCGAAGTAAGCCGGAGCCTGATCGATGTCTCGTCGCCATTCTGCTGAAAAGCGCGTTGTGAACCCGGATCCGAAGTTCGGGAACATCATCGTCACCAAGTTCATGAATTCGATCATGTATGACGGCAAGAAGTCTGCCGCTGAACAGATCGTCTACGGTGCTTTCGATTTGATCGAAGCCAAGACCAAGCAGGGTCCGCTCACCGTGTTCGAGCAGGCGCTCGAAAACGTGATGCCGACCATCGAAGTTCGTTCGCGCCGCGTCGGTGGTGCAACGTATCAGGTGCCGGTCGAAGTGCGCAGCGTGCGCCGTCAGGCTCTCGGTATTCGCTGGCTGATCACTGCTGCCCGCGCTCGCAACGAAAAGACCATGACCGAGCGTCTCTCGGCTGAGCTTCTCGATGCATCGAACAGCCGTGGCAACGCCGTGAAGAAGCGCGAAGACGTGCACAAGATGGCCGAAGCTAACCGCGCATTCTCGCATTATCGCTGGTAACGGCGAAACTCCGGAATTTAAGGAACATCCCATGCCTC
>CALRZK010000327.1:0-4867 GCA_943372615.1 Bradyrhizobium ivorense
TGTGCCCCCATCATAGGTTTGTTACATCGGCGCCGGTTGATCCGGCAGGGCGATTTGCCCGCCGGTCTTTCCTAGCGCTCGTGGCGGAATTGGTAGACGCGCTGCCTTGAGGTGGCAGTCCGTAACAGGGTGAAGGTTCGAGTCCTTTCGAGCGCACCAGTTCCTCGTTTCTTATGAAACGGTAAGGTATTGAAAAGGCTCCGGAAATCTCCGGAGCCTTTTTCATTTCTGGAGTTTTTGTTAGTTATCGTGTTACAATCCGGGATACAAAACGTGTTACACCGCCCCGGAGAGTGCATTGGTTCGGCACGATAATTTTGACCGCTTCCTGAAGATCCGCGACGGTAAATATCACTACTATCGGCGAGTTCCGCAGGCCGTTGTGAGCCTCGATTCCCGCGCGCCGTTCGTGCGCCAGTCGCTGAAAACGGACGATCTCGCTAAGGCGCGGGCGAAGCGCGACATCCTCGAAGCCGCAGATAACGAATATTGGGCAGCCATGCTGTCCGGCACCGAGCAGAAGCTGGCTTGGGCGAATTACAACGCCGCCCGGAGGCGAGCGGAAGCGATGGGCTTCCGATACCTGCCGGCCGGCGAAGTCGCCGCCCTGTCCCTGGAAGAGATTCTGAGACGCGTCCAAGCGATCAGCGACCCCCGCACGCCAGTTGCGACGGAGGCTGCCATTCTCGGCGGCGTGGAGCGGCCAAAGGTCAAGGTGACCGATGCCTTCAAAATCTATTGCGAAGAGAT
This sequence comes from Bradyrhizobium ivorense, assembly GCA_943372615.1. Classification (GTDB taxonomy): domain Bacteria; phylum Pseudomonadota; class Alphaproteobacteria; order Rhizobiales; family Xanthobacteraceae; genus Tardiphaga; species Tardiphaga ivorense_A. The sequence goes on from CALRZK010000327.1 coordinate 751, forward strand.
TGCGGCCATCGAGATCGCCGGCAAGAGCGACGAACAAAAGGCGTCATGGAAGAAGGTCAAGGGTTACGCCGTGGATGCCTTCAACGAGGTGATGGGCGAAGACAAGCCGATCGAGGAAATCACACGCGACGACGCCAAGAAATTTCACGAGCACTACAAGGCGCTCATTGCGCCATCGCAGAAGGGCGCCAAGCGTATGTCGGTCTCCCTTGGCAATCGAAGGGTCGGCGATATGCGCATTCTCCACGGCCGGTATTTCGAGCATATCAATGCTGAAATATCCAACCCGTTTGAGGGGCTTAACTTCCGCCAGAAGTTCAAGAAGCGCCGCATTCCATATCCGATCGAGTTTGTCGGCGACATGCTCATGAGGGGCGCGTCACTCGCTGGACTGAATGACGAGGCCCGGCACATTGCCCTGGTCTGCATTGAGACGGGCGCGCGGCCAATCGAGATCCGATATCTGCGGGAGGATCGAATCAAGCTCTACCATCAGGTGCCTCACATCCTCGTCGAGCCCTCGTTCGACCCCGACGAACCGCACGAAGTGAAGACCGTTTCGTCGGTGCGCCGCATTCCTCTGGTTGGGGTGGCGCTCGAAGCGATGAAGCAGCATCCAGACGGTTTCCCGCGCTACCGCGAGTCTGGAAATGCGCTCTCGCAAACCGTGAACAAATATCTGCGCGAGAACAACCTGCGGCCGACTGGCAAGGAAACGCTCTACTCGTTCCGGCACACTTTCGAGGACCGGATGAAGGAGGGACGGATCGATGATGAGCTACGCAAGATCCTGATGGGCCATGCGATCGACCGCGAGCAGTACGGCTCGGGCGGCTCGTTGAAGCTCTATCGGGAGGAGCTATCGAGGATCGTCTACCCGTTTGATCCGCGCGTCGTTTAAGTGAGGCGGCTGCTTGGCGCCGGCACTCGCACAAACGCATAACCGCGAGATATTTGCGATTCATCTGCAGGACTAAGGTTGGGTTATTCTTGTTCTACGGTAGGACTGCCGCTGTCCTACGGTAGGACTACCGCTGTCCTACGGTAGAGCTACCGCAGACTTGACGCGCTTTGACGAGCTGAGCGGACGAAATTGTTGCAATCTGACGAGCTGAGCGAACAGCATTGTCGCAATTTGACGAGCTGAGCGGCCGAAATTTCGGAAATTGTCTCGCAGAGGGAGTAGGAGTAGGAGGAGGGAGTAGAAGGAGGAAAAGGGAGTAGGACCAAACAAGAATCTCTATCGGACGGTCGCTCCGGCGACCGCCGCGGAGGTGCAGCTTCAGCTGTGGACAAAAATCTTCGCGGATCTGGCGAACCACGCGCAGTCGGTCTATGTGGGGATTGTCTCCGTTTGGGGACTGTCTCCCGCATAGGACGTGCGGCACCTTTTCAAGGATGTCGAACGTCGTGAACTTTTCATTCGAGCCAAATTCTTGCGATCAAGTCATCGGTGTGGCGGCCACCGGATCCGACTTAGGTTTCAAGAGCACGAGGCACGTTTGGGGCTTCAGGCAGGTAGACCATGTTTCAAGCGTTGACAGCTTGCAGTCATTCGATCACGTCATCGGTGGACAGGTTGGCAAACGACAGACTTTCGATCGCACAATTGCAGTCCGAGCACAGCTCGATTTCCCTGCGATCAAATTCGAGTTGCGGAGGCGCAATTTCAGGAGCGCGGCCAAAGCGGCTGTTGAAATTACAACGTCAATTCTTAACGGCGCTGTTGCTCCGATGTTGGGGACAGCCGGCAACCCAACGAGTGCTGCCGAACGCGCCTCTCATACGAGCACGCTTAGGGCGATAATTGGACCCGCTGCGATACCTAGCGTCACCGCGCGAACCCAACGTCCGGCATTTTCGGGCTTGCGGCAGCAGGGGGCATCTGGTCGTCGAGATACGCCTTGCAACGCGTGGCCGTCAGTGCCGGCGAAGTTCAGTTACCTGCTGTCGGGCGACACAATCTCATTGACCCTTGCATCAGCCTCTCTATCTGGCAAAGCTCTCCAGTGATGCCCCGAACCGCTACACGACGCGAGATCGAGGGAGCGCTCGATCGGCTCGCTCTCGCGATGGAAAGGGCAGGCAAAAATGGCCCGACATACCTGCCGATCTTTGATCGGCTCGAAGCAGAGCTGGCCGCAGTGTCGGCGGCCGAAAATCGAATGGCCCGAGTTCGATCCAGGCTGACGAAAGTCACAACCGTTGCGGAACAGCTCTAATTTATTATTGCCGGCAAGCGGGAGCACAAGTCCACTTACTTGAAGATTGCGTGGTTGACACAAGATGGCGTTCAGGTGCGTCCGTTCGTGTTTAGATCGGTGACGATCTTCACTTATCGCCGGGGCATCTCACCTACGACGTCTTCACTTTGATAATGTCAGCAAATCCTTCACACCCGCAGCGAGCATCTCCATCGCGAACGGCTTCGTCAGGATCGCCATCCCTTGGCCGAGGTCGCCATCGCTCATCACAGACTTTTCGGCATAGCCTGTGATGAACAAGACTTTTAGGTCTGGACGAACGGCGCGCCCGAAATCGGCGACCTGGCGACCGTTCATCCCGCCAGGCAGGCCAACGTCAGTGACGAGCAGATCAATGCGTTGATTGGATCGTAAAACCGGTAGCGCCGAAGCACCGTCGGCCGCTTCGATGGCCGTGTAGCCTAGATCGGTCAGCACCTCGCTCACCAACATGCGGATCGATGGTTCGTCATCGACGATCAAGACGGTCTCACCGCCGCTGGCGCGAGGCGCTGCGCTGGTGCCTGACGCATCATCCTCAATCTCGGCCTCTTCACGATGACGGGGGAGGAAGAGCGACACGACGGTGCCGCGGCCCATTTCGGACGAGATCCGAACTTGACCGTCGGATTGTTTGGCGAAGCCGTAGATCATTGAAAGGCCAAGCCCTGTGCCTTGGCCGAGTGGTTTGGTTGTATAGAACGGGTCGAATGCGCGCTTCGCGACTTCTTCGGGCATACCGGTGCCGGTATCTGAAACCGACAGGCAGACATAGCCGCCCGGGTGCATCTCGAAAGCGGCAGCCTCCGATGCATCAAACTCGCGGTTGGATGAAGTTATCTGTAGATCGCCACCGTCAGGCATCGCATCACGTGCATTGATGCACAGATTGAGCAAAGCGTTTTCAAGTTGATTTGGATCGACCAGGGTGGTCCAAAGCCCAGCGCCCTCGGTGATCGTGACATTGATGCCAGGACCCATCGAATTCCTGATGAGATCGGTCATGCCCGCCACCAGCCGATTTGCATCGATTGCTTTGGGATCGAGCGTCTGTCGGCGTGAGAAGGCAAGCAGGCGATGGGTCAGTGCCGCGGCGCGGTTAGCGGCGCCCTGAGCCGTCGAGATGTAGCGCTCGACGTCGGAATAGCGGCCCTTGGCGATGCGCATCTGCAGCAATTCAAGGGCGCCGGAAATGCCGGTCAGCAGGTTGTTGAAGTCATGGGCGAGGCCGCCGGTGAGCTGCCCTACAGCCTCCATCTTCTGAGACTGCCGAAGCGCATCTTCGGCCTTGGCGAGCGCATCCTGTTGCCTGCGTTGTTCCGTAACGTCACGGGCGACGCAATAGAGCAGACCTTCCACATTGACTGCGGTCCATGACAGCGCACGGTACTCACCGTTGCGACTGCGGAAGCTGCTCTCGAAATTCAGCGTCTGCTGCGCCGTGAGCAATCGGAATGCCGAGCTTGTTTTGCCACGCTCGTCGTCGCTCTCCAGCCAGTCCGAGGCCTTGCCGAGCAGGTCACCGGCTTCCCAGCCAAGTGTGTTGCGCCAGGCTGGATTGATGCTGATCCAGACGCCATCGGGCGAGGCAACGCCGAGCATGTCGAGGCTGACCTGCCAGACCCTGTCGCGTTCCTGGGTACGCTCGGCAACGCGTTGCTCAAGGCTCATATTGAGCTCGCGCAGTGCCGCCTCGGTGGCGTGACGTTCATTGACGTCGCGCAAAATGGCCGTGACGAAAGTGCGGCCGTCGCTGACCCATTTGGAGGCCGACACGTCGAGAAAAGTCAGCGATCCGTTCTTGCGCACCGCGGTGAGCGCGACCGAGCGTGGCGGCTTGTCCCCGCGTTGGACGGCGGACCAGAAATCATTCC
>CALRZK010000328.1:0-4863 GCA_943372615.1 Bradyrhizobium ivorense
CCACCGGGCGATGCCGATGCACTCGCGCAAGCGATTGGTAAAACCATGTCGCGTTCACCAGAGCTGCAGGAACAGATCATTTACGCGGCGGCGCGTGCGCGTTCGCATTACGGCGTCGCGCAAATGCTCGATGTTACGTCACGCCTGATCCGTCAGGCTGCCGGAGAGAGAGCGTGATGGGGCGCCGCTTCAGCGTGGCGTCGGCATCATGACGGCGCCGCGGCAATCCACTGGGCGTTTCGTCGCCAAGCTGATATCAGGCGCGCTGGCGAGCAAGCTGCTCGGTTTCGCCCGTGAAATCATGATGGCGAACGTGCTGGGCGCCACGCTCATTGCCGATGGTTTTCGTGGCGCCATCACGGCTGTCATGCTGCCGATTTCCTTTCTGCAGAATGAGACCGTGCCTGCGGTCATGATACCGATGCATCGTGATGCCTTGAAGGGCGACGATGCGCCGAGAAAGCTCGGCGCGCTTGCTGTTGGTCTCGTCAGCATCGCCATGGTGCTGATGGTGGGGCTACAAGCCCTCGGTGAAGTCGCTGTGCGCGCCATCGTCGGTGGCTTTTCGGCGGAAGGGCGGAGCCTGACGCTCGACTTCATTCGCATCATGGCGCTGGGGATGCCTGCGTCGGTGCTGGTCAACGTGTTGGCCTCGGGAGAGATTGCCCTGGGGCGCACGCGGCTGACAAATATCCGAGCCAGCGCCCTCAATGTCGCGGTCTTGGCCGGTGTCGCGCTGATTGTCGTGACCGGCAATTTCCGTTTGCTGGCGTGGTCGTTCCCGGCTGCTTTCAATAGTCTCGCTGTTTGGGGTCTCATCACATTGGGACGCGATGGCGTGATCAGCTTCCGCGGTCTGTCGCTCGACGCCGTGCTGGCATCGCTGCGTGAATTCTTTCATCGCTTGCGTCCGCTGCTGACGATGCCGATTGCCGAGCAGGCCAATATCTGGATTGAGCGTCTGCTAGCCTCGCGCGTTGGCACGGGCGCTGTTGCGTCGCTCGATTATGCACGTACACTTACGGAAAGCGCTTTGCTGCTGATCAGCCAGCCGGTCGGTCTTGCTGTACTTTCCAACGAAAAGCCCAAGGAACTTGGTGAGCAGATCGAGAGCATCGCGCGGCCGATCCTGGCGCTAGCGGTTCCCGCCTCCGCATTCTTGTTCATGTTTGCGCCGGATATCGTGCGTCTCGTCTTCTTCCGTGGTGCTTTCAATGAGGAAGCTCTGATCCTGACGAGCCAGGGTCTGCAGGGCATTTCATGCGGTCTTTGGGCGGCGACGCTAGGCTGGATTCTGATCCGCATCCTTAACGGAGCTGGGCGCAATTTTGTCGCAGCCAGCATCATCGTGACGGCCTATCTGGCTAATATCGGAATTAACCTTCTCACCGCGTATCTGCCCCACGTTGCACAATCCGGCACATTGCTACTTGGACTAGGTGAAGCCACCCGTGGTATCTTTCTCCTCGCTGGCGTCATGATGGTTCTGAAGTCGCGCAAGAAATTACTGTTCTGGCTGTTCCTTGCGAGCATTCCGGCAGTGCTCATGCTTCTATTGGGCTGGCAGATCCATGAATGGTTTGCCGGCACCTGGCAGCGACTTTTTGTCGGCGGCACGGTCTGTCTCGCCTGTATCGCACTGTCTTTCGCGATGCTGGTTCCGAGCTTCTATGTTGCGGCATTCGCGCGCTTGCGGAGCCGATTCTGATTTGAGTAAATCGCGTTCTATTGCCGGGGGCGGCTGAGGAATTATTCGATGAAGCGATTACTGTCCGGCGTCGCCAGAAAGATGGCGCGGTCCGAGGCATTGGTCCGTCCGATCAGCATGGCGGCGGACATGTTCATGAGCGGGCGCGGTTGCCTCATGACCTTTCATCGTGGTGCACCGGCCAAGCTCTGGGATCAGCTCCCCAATCGCGACTTCTATCTCGATACGACTTTCCTTGACGAGTTCCTTGGCTATCTGAACAAGCAAGGATGGGACGTGGTGACCATGGAAGAAGCCACGCGTCGCTCAAAGCGCGGCGGGCGACGCTTCGTCAATTTCTCCATCGATGATTGTTATCGCGATACCTACGAGGAAGTCGTGCCGCTGTTCCGGCGTCACAATGTACCGGTGACCCTGTTCGTCACCACGGGCATTCCCGATGGCACCTTGCCGCTATGGGCTGCAGGGCTTGAAGATACGCTGCTCAACAGCGACAGTGTCATGCTCGAAGACGGTGCCATTGCGGTGCCGGATTTCGCTGCAAAGAAGTCGGCATTCTATCGGATTGCAGATGACTGGGACGGACCGCAGGCGCCACAGCGCTACGCGACCTTCTGCCAGCTGAACGGAATCGATATGGAAGCGATGCACTGGAAGCACGCGATCAGCTGGGAGATGCTCGAGGAATTGCGCGAGGATCCGCTGGTCGAGATCGGCGGCCATACGGTCAATCATTCGCGCATTTCCTCCTTGTCATCGGAAGCTGCGATGTTCGAACTGCACGGTTGCCGCGACCGCCTGATTGAGCGGCTCGGCATTCCCGCACGGCACTTCGCATTCCCATATGGACGCTCGGGCGATTGCGGTCCCCGCGATTTCGCTATTGCACGCGATGCTGGCTACGCCAGTGCATCGACCACACGAAAAGGCCTCGTGCTGGAAGGGCAGGACCCGTATTCGCTGCCTCGCTGCACCATCAATGGCTCGGACCGTAGCGTCGCCACGATGGAGTTGCATCTCTCCGGCATGACCGGTTTCGCCGCACGGATGGCAGGACGTGTCTAGCGCGTCGCGCCTGAAGATCCTCTCGATTGCGCATCCGGCGGTGAGCCGGGATGCAGGACGGCTGCGCTACTATCCGCTCGGACACCGCGATGATGTCGATGTGCATCTCGTTGTGCCGGCGGTCTGGTATCAGTTCGGCCGCACCATTGTCGCCGATCCTTCCGATGATCCGGGGATTATCGTGCATGTGATGCCGATCCGGCTGCCGAAGGCCGGACCGATGAGTTGGTATCTGCATTTCTATCCCGGTCTGCGGAAGCTCATTCGCGAACTCGATCCGGACGTCATCCATCTCTGGGAAGAGCCGTGGAGCTTTGTCGGGATGCAGGCGCGCTTGCTCAAGGGCCGCGCAGCGATGGTGATGGAGGTCGATCAGAACATTCTGAAACGCCTGCCGCCGCCGTTCGAATTCATCCGCAAGCAGGTGCTCGCGAACACGGACCACGTGCTGTCCCGCAGCCCCGATGCGACAGCTGTGGTGCAGGCGCGCGGCTATAAGGGACCCGTGTCATATATTGGCTACGGCGTCGATCTCACGAATTTCCGCCCTGACGTCGAGCCTTTGCTGCCACCGGTGCAGCGTCCGTCGTTCCGGATCGGCTATGTGGGTCGACTGGTCGTGGAGAAGGGGCTCGACGACGCGTTGGACGCCATGGCGCGGGCGAAGACGCCAATCACGCTCGCGCTGATGGGCGAGGGGCCGCATGAGGAGGCACTGCGAAAGAGCGTGGCCGAACTCGGTCTGACCGATCGCGTGAGCTTTCGCGGTTGGGGCAAGCCCGCAGAAGTCGCCGGTTTCCTGCGCAGTCTCGATGCTTTGATCCTGCTGACACGCACGACCAGTATCGTGAAAGAACAATTCGGTCGTGTGATCACCGAGGCGCAGGCTTGCGGTGTGCCGGTGATCGGATCGACGGGCGGCGCGATTCCCGACGTCACCGGCGAGGGCGGCTGGATTGTTCCGGAAAGTGATCCGGATGCGTTGGCCGCATTGATCGATCGTGTCGCAGGGGATGCTGACGAACTTCAGAAGCGCAGTCAGGCAGCGCTGGCGAATGTCAAGAACCGCTTCACCTATGAAGCGGTCGCCAATGATCTCGCCAATGCCTGTTTTGCAGCATACGCGCGCCGATGCGGCGATTGATCAGGCCCCGGCAGGCACAGCGCCGTGCGACCACGGCTCCTTTGATGCCTGCACCTGTTCGAGCAATTCGATATAGCGCGAGCCCACATAGTCCCAGCCGTAATTGAGGGCTGTAGCATAGGCGCCGTCGCGCAGCTTCACGATCAGCTCAGGATCGGCGAAGGCGGCCGCGATCTTATTGGCGATGTCTTCGCCATCCATCTGGATCTGATAGCCGTTCACGCCATCGACCAGATAGTCCTCGATGCCGCCGACCGGCGTTGCGAAAACCGGGGTCGAGCAAGCCATCGCTTCCATGCAGACCAGCGAGAACGTCTCATAGGCGGTCGGTAGCACGAAGGCATCGGCTGCCGAATAAAGCGCCGGCATGTCGGTGCGCGATCCTGCGAAGACGAGACGATCTGCCGATACCGTCGCCGTCTTGCGATAAGGCGCGGGATTGTCGGAGCCAACCACCAGCATCCAGGTGTCTGGCCCGAGGCGATCAAGTGCGCCGATCGCATGAGCGAGGCCCTTGCGACGGAATTCATGGCCGGCAAACACCAGCAGCTTCGCATCCAGCGGGATGTTGAATTCACGACGGATCGCGATGCCCGCTTCGATGTCACGCTTGAAACGCGTGAGATCGATGCCGTTCGGGATGACGCGGATACGTGATGCCGGAACTTTATAGATGCTCTGCAGTTCCGTCGCGACGCGCGGCGAGACGGCTACATACATGCGATAGCGCAGACCGCCGATCATCCAGCGATCGCGCAGGCTGACCCACAGATGCATTGGATTGAGTATCCATTTCCAGTCGCCGGCATTGCGCTTCTCGATCAGGCTTTGTGCATTCACCGCATGAACGACCAGAACATCGCCGCTCAGGCTATCGCCGTGGCTGAGAACGACGGCCTTGTTGTGATGCTGCGCTGCGCGTGTCGCCAGCATCGTGAAAATTGGA
>CALRZK010000329.1:0-4858 GCA_943372615.1 Bradyrhizobium ivorense
AAGAACTGCTGCGCGCGCTGGGATGTACGGAAATGCAGGGCTACCGGTTCAGCACGCCGAAGCCGGCGACGGAAGTGCGGGAAATCTTGGCGCGGCATAATACGAGAGCGGGTGCTGCGGCGTAGCTCCTAACCTCTCCCCGCTCTTGCGCGGGGAGAGGACGGGTCGTGACGATGCGCAGCATCGACGCGATCCGGGTGAGGGGCACGGCACACACTGCGCACCACCCGCAGAACTATCGAAACGAAAGAAAGCCATCTCGCGGGCTTGTCATTCATCGATCCGATAGCGTGAAGATGATGGCAGGCCGCGTGCCATGCCCCTCACCCGCCGCGAAGTCGCGGCGACCTCTCCCCGCGCAAGATGCGGGGAGAGGTTAAGAGCCCTCACTCCACCAAGGTGAACTGCATCAACAGCGTCCGCTGCAACATCGAGAAATTATTGTCGGAGATCAGCGTGATCACGGTGTCGCCACTCTCCGTCACATGGGTATCGATGCCTTCGAAATTATCGATCTCGTGGCCGAGATCGGCTTCGATGAGATTCGGCCCGTCGACCACCGCATTCGGCGCCACCGAGCCCAGCGGGATGCGGCGGATGCGGATGCCGGTGTCGCCGAACAGCGAGAACTTGCGCTCCAGCAACAGCAGATCGCCCGACGGCAGCAGCGCGGCGTCGCTGATGTCGTATTTCAGCGTGCGGCGAATGCCGAAGGTGGCCGGCGCCTTGCCGCCGATAATCCAGCACTGAATGTTGCCGGCAGCATCGAGACCGCGCTCGGAGATCGCCAGCAGCATGCCGGCCAGCGGCGACGACTTGAACTTCTCTTTCGAGACAAGAACCAGCGATTCCAGGCTCTTGTTGTCTGGCAGCTTGCGCATGCCGACCGGCTGCGAGATCGGCTCCCCGCGCGCGCGTACGCCATCACGGCCGAAATCGAATTTGACGATTTGATGGACGCGCTCGAAGCCGACATAGGCAATGCCGTCTTCGAGCGCGAGCGATTCGCTGTCGTACCAGCCGCGCGCTTCCAGCGGCTTGCCGTCGCCGCCGAGAATGGGCGCGGCTTCGGCATCGACCACGCCCGTCATGATGGCGCCGCCATAGGCGATGCGGCCGGTAAACCACATGCCTTTGTCGCTCAGCGCGACAAAGCGCTCGCCTTTATCATCGAGCCTCAGCGCGGAAATGCCGCCGAAATCGCGAAACTTCGAGGTGAGAATGAGACCGCTGCGATATTGCAGCGATCCGAACCGCGTCTGCTGCGGATCACGCGTATCGAAGGCCGGCACCGCGCGAGCATCGATGGTGATGCGCTCGGCCGCCTTGGCGGAGGCCGGCGCGGGAACAGGCACGGATTGCGCGCGCGCAAGCGCCGGCCAGGCCGCGGTGGCGGCGAGCGAGGCAACGATGGAGCGGCGGGTGAGAGCGGCTGACAAGAAGGACAGACCCATTGAGGCGAATTGTAGGGTGGGCAAAGCGTAGCGTGCCCACCTTGACCAGCCGTGCATCGAAAGGTGGGCACGGCGCTACGCGCCTTTGCCCACCCTACAAGATCAATGCACCTTACGCCGTCTGCCATGGCTTGGCGCGGGGCCATTCGTCTCGCTGAACAGCTCGGCCAGCTTCTCGGTGATGGCACCGCCGAGTTCTTCGGCATCCACGATGGTCACGGCGCGGCGATAATAGCGGGTGACATCGTGGCCGATTCCGATGGCGATCAGCTCCACCGGGGAGCGGGTCTCGATCTCCTCGATGATATGGCGCAGATGGCGCTCCAGATAGTTGCCGGGGTTCACCGACAACGTCGAGTCATCCACCGGCGCGCCGTCGGAGATCATCATCAGGATCTTGCGCTGCTCGGGACGACCGAGCAGGCGCTTATGCGCCCAATCGAGCGCCTCGCCGTCGATGTTCTCCTTGAGTAGGCCTTCGCGCATCATCAAGCCAAGATTTTTTCGCGCACGACGCCAGGGGGCATCGGCGGACTTGTAGATGATGTGGCGAAGATCGTTGAGACGGCCGGGATTGGCCGGCTTGCCAGCGGCCAGCCACGCCTCGCGCGACTGCCCGCCCTTCCACGCCCGGGTGGTGAAGCCGAGAATCTCGACCTTGACGCCGCAACGCTCCAGCGTGCGCGCGAGAATATCGGCGCAGGTCGCAGCCACGGTGATCGGGCGGCCGCGCATCGAGCCTGAGTTATCGAGCAGCAGCGTGACCACCGTATCGCGGAAGGTGGCTTCCTTCTCATGCATGAAGGACAGCGGCGAGAACGGATCGGTGACTACGCGCGACAGGCGCGCGGGATCGAGGATGCCTTCCTCGAGATCGAAGTCCCAGGCGCGGTTCTGCTGCGCCATCAGCTTGCGCTGCAGCCGATTGGCCAGACGCGCGACCACGCCCTGCAGATGCGCGAGCTGCTTGTCGAGATAGGCGCGCAGGCGCTCCAGCTCGTCGTGATCGCAGAGGTCTTCGGCGGCGATGACCTCGTCATATTTCGGCGCGAAGGCGTGATATTCCGGGCCGAGCCGTTCGTTCTGGCCGCGCGAATTCGGACGCGTGGCCTCGCCAGGCGTCTCGTCGTCGCCCATCTCGCCGTCTTCGTCGAACGTATCGGACGCCGAGGCCTGCGCGCTTTCCATGGCGCTGTCGGTCATCTCTTCCGACGACTGCTGCGCCTGATCCGCGCTCATCTCCTGCGCAGCATCGCTTTCCGGCGAGCCTTCGGCACCGTCCTGATTGTTCTCGCCCTGGCGCTCGTCGTCGGAGCTTTCCTCGTCGTCGGGCTGGGCGTCGCGATCATCGCCGAGTTCGAGATCGGACAGCAGGCTGTGCACGACATCGCCGAACTTGGCCTGGTTCTCGGTGATATCCGACAGCTGGTCGAGGCGCGGGCCGATCTTCTCTTCAAGAATGGGACGCCAGAGATCGACGACTTTCTGCGCGGCGAGCGGCGGCGCGAGGCCGGTGAGGCGCTCGCGCACCAGCATCGCCAGCGCATCGGCCAGCGGCGCATCGGCGCGATCGGTGATCTCGTCGAATTTTCCACGGTGGAAATGATCTTCCAGCATGGCACCGAGATTCTTGGCGACGCCGGCCATGCGGCGCGAACCGATCGCCTCGACACGTGCCTGCTCCACCGCCTCGAACACCGAGCGCGCCTGCGGATTGCCGGGCATCAACTTGCGATGAACTTTTGGATCGTGACAGGCGAGTTTCAGCGCGATGGAGTCGGCATGGCCGCGCACGATGGCGGCATCGCGCTTGCTCAGTTTTCGCGCGGGCTCGGGAAGACGCGCCTTGCCGGGCGCGAGGCCGGGCTTCTCGGCGGCGTAAGTGACTTCGAGCTCCGGCGTGCGCGCGATGGCGCGAAGCGCAGAGGCGACCGAACGCTTGAACGGCTCGGTCGGCGCTTCCTTGGCACCGGTGCGGAATTGCTTGGAAGGGGTCGTGGTCATCGCAGCCTTTTCGCGGCGCATCGCCGCGCCCGTGGCGGCGACTCATGGAATGCAAAGGCGGCTGCCCCTCCGCGAGGAGGGGCAGTAATCGAGATCAGGTCAGCGCCACATTCACCGAGCTTTCCGGCAGCTCGGCATTGAAGCAGCGCTGATAGAATTCGGCGACCAGCGGACGCTCGAGTTCGTCGCACTTGTTCAGGAACGTCACGCGGAAGGCGAAGCCGATATCGCCAAAAATGTCCGAGTTTTCCGCCCAGGTGATCACCGTACGCGGGCTCATCACCGTGGACAGATCGCCATTGGCGAAGGCGTTACGCGTGAGGTCGGCCAGGCGCACCATCTTGTTGACGATGTCCTTGCCCTCGGCAGTCTGATAGTGCTTGGCCTTGGCCAGCACGATTTCCACTTCCTCGTCATGGGCGAGATAGTTCAGCGTGGTCACGATCGACCAGCGGTCCATCTGGCCCTGATTGATCTGCTGGGTGCCGTGATAGAGGCCCGACGTGTCGCCGAGGCCGACCGTGTTGGCGGTGGCGAACAGGCGGAAGGCCGGGTGCGGCTTGATGACCTTGTTCTGGTCGAGCAGGGTCAGGCGGCCGGCGACTTCCAGCACGCGCTGGATCACGAACATCACGTCCGGGCGGCCGGCATCGTATTCGTCGAACACCAGCGCGACATTGTGCTGCAGCGCCCACGGCAAAATGCCGTCACGGAATTCGGTGACCTGCTTGCCGTCGCGGACCACGATGGAATCTTTGCCGACGAGGTCGATACGGCTGATGTGGCTGTCGAGATTGACGCGCACGCAGGGCCAGTTCAGGCGGGCGGCGACCTGCTCGATATGGGTCGATTTGCCGGTGCCGTGGAAGCCGGTGACCATCACGCGGCGATTGCGGGCGAAGCCGGCGAGAATGGCCAGCGTGGTGGCGCGGTCGAAGCGGTAATCGGGGTCGGCATCCGGCACATGCGGATCGGTCTTGGAGAAGGCCGGCACTTCCAAGTCGGAATCGATACCGAAGGTCTTGCGCACCGACACTTTGATGTCGGGAATGCCGGTCAACGCTTCGGCGGACTGTTCTTGCGCTTTCGTCATGGCGGCGGTCATCGATCCTCCGTGGTCCCGGGAATGCCGAAACCAGTCTTTCAGTTTGGCTACGGATGGGGTGCTTTGCGGGAACGTAGCAGAGAGCCGCGGCCGGACAAAGCCCATGGGAATGGCAAAGTTCCAAAATGTAATCATAGAGATAGGTTGAGTGACAGTTTTTGAAGCCCTGCCCTGCGATTCGGGCGATGCTCGAACGCTGGAATTCGTTGAGGTATCCTGCAGCCGCGCAGCCAGATCGGACAGTCGTGCACCACACCATCGAAGCCATCACACAATTCGTCGCTGCCCATGCCTG
>CALRZK010000330.1:0-4850 GCA_943372615.1 Bradyrhizobium ivorense
GGGGCATGGCACGCGTGTGCCTCACACGCGGTCCATCGAATCGCTCCGACAATCGAAGCTGAAAGTTTCCGAAGAATTCTTCGATTCGATGGTTACGCGATTTGTTCTAACCTTGTGCCGCGCCCCTCACCCGCCGCGAAGACGCGGCGACCTCTCCCCGCGCAAGATGCGGGGAGAGGTTAGAGCGAAGCTACAACCTTCGCAGCGCGACGTTCTCGATCACGTGATCCGCGCCCTTCTTCAAGATCAACGTCGCGCGTGGCCGTGTCGGCAAAATATTGTCTTCGAGATTGGCCAAATTCGTGCGCTCCCAGATCGCAAGCGCCGTCGCCGTCGCTTCTTCGTCCGACAGCAGCGCGTAGCGATTGAAATAGGAGCGCTTGTCGTGGAACGCGGTATCGCGCAGCGCCAGGAAGCGCTTCACATACCATTCGCGCAGCACCGGCTCGTCGGCATCGATATAGACCGAAAAGTCGAAGAAGTCGGACACGACAGGCACCGCCTTGCCGTCGCGCGGCAGGCGGCCGGCCTGCAGCACATTGACGCCTTCGACGATCAGGATATCTGGCTGATCAACCTCGACGAACTTCTCCGGCACGATGTCGTAAGTGAGATGCGAATAGACGGGCGCACGGACATTGCGGCGGCCGGCCTTGATGTCGCTGAGGAACTGCAGGAGCAGCGGGAGATCGTAGCTCTCCGGAAAGCCCTTCTTCTGCATGATGCCATTGCGTTCGAGCACGGCATTCGGAAACAGGAAACCGTCCGTCGTGACCAGATCGACCTTCGGCTTCGGCGACCAGCGCGCCAGCAGTGCCTGCAGCACGCGGGCCGTGGTGGACTTGCCGACAGCCACCGAACCGGCAACGCCGATGATGTAGGGCATCTTGCGATCCTCGATGCCGAGGAATTTCCGCTGCGCCACATAGAGCCGCTGATGCGCCGTGACATACATGGAGAGCAGCCGCGAGAGCGGCAGATAGATTTCCTCGACTTCGCGGAGATCCAGCCGATCATGCATCGAGCGCAACGCCGCGATCTCTTCGGCATTGAGCGCCATCGGCATGTCGTCGCGCAGCTTCGCCCATTTCGCGCGTGGATAGCTGCGATACGGATCGTATTTCTGCTCGGGGGCCCGCACGTCCATTAGAGTTTCCTACTTGAGAGGCCGAGTTCTTGAAGACTTCTGGCCTTTGAAACGTCAGTCGCCTTTGCGTGACGCCTTTTCCTGCAATCCGGATTGATGCGTGCGCGCGCCGAGCGCCACTTCCACATCCTGAATGGAGACACCGCGTGACTTCAGAACCACCAGCAGGTGGAACAGCACATCGGCGCTCTCATTGATAAAATTGGTGCGGTCCTTCTCCACTGTCGCAATGACGAGTTCGACGGCCTCCTCGCCAAACTTCTTGGCACAATGGACCGCGCCCTTGTCGAGCAGCTTTTTCGTATACGAGGACTCACCATCCGCCGCCGCGGCGCGGGCGTCGATGGTGGCGGCGAGATCGTGCAGCGTGAAGGACATCGATCAGCCTCGTTATGGGTCGAGCCGCATCGGCAAGCCGGCGCGCGTCATGTGGTCCTTGGCCTGGCGGATGGTAAATTCACCGAAGTGAAAAATCGAGGCGGCCAGCACCGCCGTCGCGTGGCCAGACCTGATACCTTCGACCAAGTGATCGAGATTGCCGACGCCGCCCGAGGCGATCACCGGTACGGCAACACTGTCGGCAATGGCGCGGGTGAGTTCGATATCGAAGCCGGTGCGGGTGCCGTCGCGGTCCATCGAGGTGAGCAGGATTTCACCGGCGCCGAGCGAGACGACTTCCTGCGCGAATTCGATCGCATCGATGCCGGTGGACTTGCGGCCGCCATGGGTAAAGATCTCCCAGCGCGAACCGGATCGCTTGGCGTCGATGGCCACCACGATGCACTGGTCACCAAACTTCTCTGCCGCTTCCTTGACGAACTGCTTGTTCGCCACCGCGGCGGAATTGATCGACACCTTATCGGCGCCCGCACGCAGCAGCGCCTTGATGTCATCCACGGTGCGGACACCACCACCGACGGTGAGTGGCATGAAGCAGGCTTCCGCCGTGCGGCGGACCACATCCATCATGGTGCCGCGATTTTCATGCGTGGCATTGATGTCGAGGAAAGTCAGTTCGTCCGCGCCGGCAGCATCATAGGCAATCGCCGCCTCGACGGGATCACCGGCGTCGCGCAGATCGACGAAATTGACGCCCTTCACCACGCGACCGTCCTTGACGTCGAGGCAGGGGATGACGCGGACCTTGAACATGGTGTTGTCCTATGCGGCCTTGATCAGAGCGAGCGCTTCCGCGGGATCGATGCGGCCGTCATAGAGTGCACGGCCGGAAATGGCGCCTTCGAGCTTTTTCGCACGCGGCTCCAGCATCGCCTTGATGTCATCGATCGACGCCAGGCCACCTGATGCGATGACGGGGATCGAGATCGCATCGGCGAGCGCAATCGTCGCGTCCCAATTGATGCCCTTGAGCATGCCGTCGCGCGCGATGTCGGTGAAGATGATCGCGGCAACGCCGGCATCTTCAAAACGCTGCGCGATGTCCAGCGCGGTAACGGTTGACACGTCTGCCCAGCCTTCCACCGCAACCTTACCATCGCGGGCATCGAGACCGACGGCGACACGGCCTGGAAATTTCTTTGCAGCCTGCTTCACCAGCTCGGGATCGCGCACAGCGGCAGTGCCGATGATGACGCGGCTGATGCCTTTCTCGAGCCAGGCTTCGATGGTCGCGAGATCGCGGATGCCACCACCGAGCTGCACCGGGAATTTGACGAGCTTGAGCATTGCCTCGACAGCCCCGGCATTCACCGGCTTGCCGGCAAAGGCGCCGTCGAGATCGACCACATGGAGATATTCGAACCCCTGATCCTCGAACGACTTCGCCTGGGCTGCGGGGTCGAGGTTGAACACGGTGGCGCGCGCCATGTCGCCTTGTTCGAGGCGGACGCACTGGCCGTTTTTCAGGTCGATGGCAGGAAAGAGAATCACGGCTTCCATTTCAGAAAGTTGGAGATCAGAGCGAGGCCGAAGCGCTGGCTTTTCTCGGGATGAAACTGCGTACCAATCGCGGTGTCGCGGCCGACAATGGCGGTGATCGGCCCGCCGTAATCGGCGCGCGCGAGCACTTCATTCTCGTTCACGGCATTGAGTTGATAGGAGTGCACGAAATAGGCATGGCGGCCCTTCGGCCCGAGCGGCAGGCCGTCGAGCACCGGATGCTCGCGCAGCACTTCCAGCGTATTCCAGCCCATATGCGGGATCTTCAGCTGCTCATCGCGCGGCGCGATCTTCTCGACATCGCCGGCGATCCAGTTGAGCCCGTCGGTGGTCACATGTTCCTTGCCGCGCGTCGCCATCAGCTGCATGCCGACACAGATGCCGAAAAACGGCCGTGCCTTGTCGCGCACGGCTTCGGTCATGGCATCGACCATGCCGTCGAGTTCGTTCAAGCCACGGCGGCAATCTGCGAAGGCGCCGACGCCGGGCAACACGATGCGATCGGCGCGGAACACCTGATCGGGATCGCGGGTGACGACGATCTTCGGCGGCGCTTCCATGCCGCGGGTGGCGCGCTCGAAGGCTTTTGCAGCAGAGTGCAGGTTGCCGGAGCCGTAATCGATAATGGCGACGGTCACCGTGTCACTCCCGGTTGCGGAAACAGGCCGATCACGTCCTCAGGCCCGCGCGAAAATGGCTGGGCGGGAACGCGACGGGTGGGCGGCGGAGCGCCGCGATCGATCGAATAGGAATCATCGCGCTGGCTGGCAGCCCAGCGATCGAAGAAGCGACGCTCGGCCGCCTCCGGATTGTCGGCGACGACCACATCGAGCTGCCGCCACTTGCCGCGCGAATACGACCAGCGACGCAAGCTGGACGCTTCAAAGCCCATCAGCAGCGCGACGAAAAACATCGCCAGCATGCGCGGGCCGGCGGGAACGCCGAGCTTCGACAGCGCGATCTCGCCGACAAAGGACAGAACGAGATAGCCGATCAGCGCCAGCCAGAGCCGGTGAAACAGCAGCCAGAACGGACCTGCGATGAACGCCCAGACGTGAAAGCCATCGCGCACGAAGACGAATTTGTCCGTCGCCGCCAATGGCGATGTCTCGGCGCTTTTCGGCGCATGAACTGTATAGACCGGCATGCAAACTCCGCCGCTACGAGCAGGGATCACGAAACAAGGATCAGCCGCCGAGCTGCCCCTTGGAGGACGGCACTTCGCCGGCATTGCGCGGATCGATGGCCACTGCCGTGCGAAGCGCCCGCGCCAGACCCTTGAAGCAGGATTCGGCGATGTGATGGCTATTGTCGCCATATAGGGTTTCGACGTGCAAAGTCACGCCCGCCTGCATGGCGAAGGCGGTGAACCACTCGCGCACCAGCTCAGTGTCGAATTCGCCGATCTTGTGGGTCGGGAAGGCGGACTTGAACACCAGGAACGGACGGCCGGAAATATCCAGCGCCACCCGGGTCAGGGTCTCGTCCATGGGCATATAGACCGAGGCATAGCGGGTGATGCCCGCCATGTCGCCGAGCGCCTGCTTCACGGCCTGGCCGAGGGCGATGCCGACATCTTCCGTGGTGTGGTGGAAATCGACATGGAGGTCGCCGACGGCCTTCACGGTGATGTCGATCTTCGAATGGCGGGCGAGCAGGTCAAGCATGTGGTCGAAGAACCCGATGCCGGTGGTCGAATTGGACGCACCGGTGCCATCGAGATTCACGGAAACCTCGATCTGGGTCTCCTTGGTGGCGCGCTTGATCGTCGCCTTGCGCATCGAATGGGCCTCTTGCTGGCTGA
>CALRZK010000331.1:0-4846 GCA_943372615.1 Bradyrhizobium ivorense
GATTCCCTGTCGCACCGATCGTTACACCGCCACGGACGGCCCCGACACCTGGTGGCCGACACCGGAGCCGCCTCACCGTATCAACCAGATTTATCTCGAACCGATCCTGTTCGAACACCTGGCTGCGCAGCCAGACGTCAACATCCTTAACCGAACGGCCCTCGTCGGCTTCGACCAGACCTCCGATGGCGTCAGCGCGCGCGCGAAAAACCTGGACCATGGCAACGATATCACCATTACCTGCCGCTATATGGTCGGCTGCGACGGAGGCGCCTCGATGGTGCGCAAAGGCATCGGCGCCACGTTGAGCGGCGATCCCGTGCTTCAACGTGTGCAATCGACCTATATTCGCGCCCCTGCCTTGCGCGAAATGCTTGAACGACAGGGCGGCGTGCCGGCTTGGGCCACCTTCTCGCTCAATCCAAGACAACCCGGCAACGTTTATGCAATCGACGGTGAAACCGCATGGCTCGTTCACGCCTATCTGCGCGACGGCATCGAAGACTTTGAAGCCATTGATCGCGACGCAGCCATCCGGACCGTTCTCGGCGTCGATCAATCCTTCACCTATGAAACGATCAGCAAGGAAGACTGGATCGGCCGCCGCCTGATGGCAGACAAATTCCGGCAGGGCCGCGTCTTCATCTGTGGGGATGCCAGCCATCTATGGGTGCCGTATGCCGGATACGGAATGAACGCCGGCATAGCCGACGCAACCAACCTCGCTTGGCTGCTTGCAAGCGTCGTCAGCGGCTGGGGCGATCCGGGGATCCTCGACGTCTACGAGGCCGAGCGTATGCCGATCACCGGTCAGGTGTCCCATTTCGCGATGAATCACGCGATCGAAATGAACAAGACGCGACGAACGATTCCGATGGATATCGAGGCAGACACGCCGGAAGCGGCGGCAACGCGCGCAAGCATGGGCAAGGCTGCCTATGATCTCAACGTCCAGCAATATTGCTGCGCCGGTTTGAATTTTGGCTATTTCTACGATCAATCACCCGTGATCGCCTATGACGGCGAGGATGCGCCGCCCTATGCGATGGGCAGTTTCACACCTTCGACTGCGCCAGGCGTGCGCGTACCGCATCTGTGGTTGGAAGACGGTCGCTCGCTCTATGACGCGTTCGGGCCCTATTACACACTACTCCGTTTTTCGCCTGATGTAGACGCCAGCAATCTGCTGACCGCCGCGCGTGCCAAAGGTGTACCGATCACCGTGCTGGACATCGTCGCCGACGACATCCCCACCGTCTATCGCCACAAGCTCCTGCTGGCACGCAGCGACCTTCATGTCGCCTGGCGCGGTGACGCGGCGCCGGAGGACATTGATGCGCTGATCGACATGCTGCGCGGCGCCCGGCGAACATCAGACGATGCGTAACACACGAAAAAACGGCCACCACGTGGGTGGCCGTTTTGGTTCGCGCAATTTACGTCAGACGCCGACCTGGCTTACGAACTTGGTTGACATATAGGCGTCGAGCCCTTCGATGCCGCCTTCAGCGCCGTAACCGGAATCCTTCACGCCGCCGAATGGCGTCTCGGGCAGCGCGAGCGCGAAGCTGTTGATCGACATCATACCTGCGTCGATCGACGCGCTGATCGCTGTCGCGGTCTTCGCTGAACTCGTGAACGCATAGGAGGCCAGACCATAGGGCAGCCGATTGGCTTCCTCCACCGCGTCATCGAATTTCGCAAAAGGCGTCACCAGCGCCAGCGGGCCGAACGGTTCGTCATTCATCGCCCGCGCCAAAATCGGCAAGTCAGTGATCACGGTCGGTTCGAAGAAGTAGCCCTTGTTGCCGACGCGGCTGCCGCCGGTCGCGATCTTTCCACCGTTTGCCTTGGCATCCCGCACCAGCCCCTCGATCGCGGCGACGCGGCGATCATTGGCCAGCGCGCCCATAGTCGAGTTGGCGTCGAGGCCGTCGCCCACCTTGAGCGCCGAGGCCCCTTCGACGAAGCACTTTACGAAGCGGTCATAGACGCCTTCCTGCACCAGAAACCGTGTCGGCGATATGCAGACCTGCCCGGCATTGCGATATTTCGCGGCCACCATGATCTTCGCGGCGGCATCCACATCGGCGTCGTCGAACACAATGGCCGGGGCGTGGCCGCCGAGCTCCATGGTCGCACGCTTCATGTGCTGACCGGCCAGGGCAGCGAGTTGCTTACCGATCTGCGTCGATCCGGTGAACGACATCTTTCGGATCACCGGATGCGGGATCAGGAACTCCGAAATCTCGGACGGCACGCCATAGACGAGATTGACGACGCCTGCCGGCACGCCCGCATCGACGAAAGCGCGGATCAGTTCGGCGGGGGACGCCGGCGTTTCTTCCGGCGCCTTGACGATGATCGAACAGCCAGCAGCCAGTGCTGCGCTGAGCTTTCGAACGACCTGATTGATCGGGAAGTTCCATGGCGTGAAGGCGGCAACCGGACCCACGGGCTCCTTGATCGCCATCTGATACACGCCCGGCAGACGGGCCGGAATCATGCGCCCATAGGCCCGACGCCCTTCTTCTGCAAACCATTCGATGATATCGGCGGCTGTCAGGGTTTCGATCTTGGCCTCCGCCAGGATCTTCCCCTGCTCCATGGTCATGATCCGCGCAATGCTGTCGGCGCGCTGGCGCATCAATTCCGCGGCCTTGCGCATGATCTTCGAGCGTTCATAGGGCGCGATCGCTCGCCACGTCCTGTACCCTGCTTCCGCGGCCGCGACGGCTCTTTCCAGATCGGTCTTGTCGGCGTGAGCCACCGTCCCGATGACTTCCTCGGTCGCCGGATTAACGACCGGGATCGTCCGACCGGACTCGGCAGGCAGCCAACGTCCCCCGATATGCAGCAACACGTTCGGATACTCATTCATAGCAGTTTCTCCAATGCCAAAGATCGTCCGAGTCCATCCATGAAAGGCTCTGATCGCGGTTCCACCAAGGATTTCAACAGCCTCACCCTCAGCGCGTCCGCCTAACGGACATCTGTATCATTCCTGGCTGGCGATGCAACTTTTGCTGTGGCACTGTCAAAACTGGTTGCCCGACCATTTCGTTCGGGCCGACATGGGCACTCCAGATGAAAAACGTGACTTGCATTGAGGACCTCCGCCAACTGCATCGGCGCAAGGTGCCTAAGGCATTTTTCGATTATTGTGATCGGGGCTCATATACCGAAAGCACGATGCGATCGAATGTCAACGATCTCCAGAATTTGAAACTGCGCCAGCGCGTTCTCGTAGATGTCTCGCAGCGTGATCCGTCAACATTGATCTTGGGCGAGACTGCCAGTCTGCCGCTCATCCTTGCCCCAGTCGGGATCACTGGAATGCAGCGTCGAGATGGAGAAATTTATGCGTGCCGCGCGGCCCAATCGGCCGGGATTCCATTTACGCTATCGACCATGTCCATATGTTCGATCGAGGATGTCGCCGCCAACGTGACCCAGCCGTTCTGGTTCCAACTCTACGTCATGAAAGATCGCGGCTTCATCAAATCACTCATCGAGCGCGCAGCAGCGGCCAAATGCAGTGCGCTTGTTCTAACGGTCGATCTTCAGGTGCCTGGACAGCGACACCAAGACATAAAGAATGGAATGTCGGTGCCGCCGAAGTGGACCTTGTCCAAAGCAATTGATTTCGGCATGAGACCATCGTGGGTAGCAGGTGTTTTGCGAGGAAAGCGCAGGACATTTGGAAACATTGTCGGCCATATCAAAGGTGGCCAGGACATCACCAGAATATCCACGTGGGCTGCCTCTCAATTCGATACATCGCTGAGTTGGAAAGACGTCGATTGGATAAGGTCGATCTGGCCTGGCAAGCTGATCCTCAAGGGCATTCTCGACGCGGAGGATGCAAGACAAGCCGCGCAGTGTGGCGCCGATGCCCTGGTTGTCTCGAACCACGGGGGCCGACAACTTGATGGCGCTAGATCGACTATCCAGACCCTGCCAAAGGTGGTCGATGCTGTCGGAGGCCAGATCGAAGTGATGTTCGACGGCGGAATACGCTCCGGCCAAGACGTTTTCCGGGCCATCGCTCTCGGTGCCAAGTCTTGCATGATTGGCCGAGCATACATTTACGGACTGGGCGCCGGTGGCGAGAGCGGCGTTCGGAGATCCATCGAGATCATAGGCAAAGAGTTCATGACAACGATGGGCCTATGCGGAAAAACACGAGTTGCCGAAATTGATCGGACTAGCCTAGACCTCGCCTAACCTCCCTCAACGGCAAAAAGACATCCTAGATTTCAACAACTAAGAAGCTCCGATCTTGCCTCAGAAAAAGATAATTACCTCAGGACAACGGCCCACTCGCGTGCCGATGCGCGATTTTTCGCAATCGCTCCCGATGTCGTTGCTGAGATCTCGAGAAGCGGTGATGCGGCATTTTCGCCCTCTCTTGAGATTACACGATCTCACGGAACAACAGTGGCGAATACTTCGTGCGCTGGCGGCGAACGGCCCGACAGAGGTTGCCGCGCTTGCGCAGGCATCATTCCTACTAGGCCCTAGCCTTTCGCGAATTTTGAAGGATCTTGAGGAGCGACAGCTTATTCATCGCCGCAGCCAGAAAGACGACCTCAGACGCGCAATTGTTGCGATCACTGCCAAAGGCCTCACGCTTATCAGGATTATCGCTCCGAAATCTGAAGCGATCTATATGGAGATGACGCAACGTTTCGGTGCCCGTAAACTTGCGCAGCTACAAGCGTTGCTTCTGGAATTCGAAAATAGTGCACTCGAGCTATCCCTTGGCCGCAAGCATATGATTGATCCTGTGTCCCCCGTCAGCACTCTTGAGACAAATTGAGGGACTTTTCGAAGGGAGGATTTC
>CALRZK010000332.1:0-4834 GCA_943372615.1 Bradyrhizobium ivorense
CTTTGGCAGTACCGCCTGTTTCAAGATGCCGTTTGCGGTGTGACGCGACTTTATTTTTGAATCAACGGGAAAGCTCTTGCCGTTGATTGGGCTCGTCCAAATGTCGTGATCGCCTTTGCCGCGGCGGACGAATTCACAGCCATGCCGCCGAAGGATTTTCCTTCACGGCTGGAGCGAAATCATTCATTTACGCCACGCGTTTGCCAGGCAGGGACTGGGAATGCGTAATCAGCTCAAACGGCACGTTCTGCCCGGCGCGTGCGTCAGCGTTTTCGCTCAGCACGTCCTGAATCATGTCAGGCAGTTTTGAATAAAGCAGCTCGAATGTGTCGGCCTCGGTGACAAGAGGGATCTCGTCGCTCTGGGCGACCCAGACGCGGGCGTCCTCGTCATATTCGACGCCAATGCTGATCGGCGGCATCGCCGGCTCCTGTTTGGCTTGCGCCATATTAGCGCAAGCCGCGCTATCCGTCACTTCTTCTTCCACCCGCCCCGCTGCCCCGGCGCGCCGGCCGTTGATCGCGGTGCCGGCCCGAATTCCGGCCCTGACTCGCGCGAGTTCTTCGGCTGGAAGATCTTGCTCTCCATGCCCGGGCCCATTTCATCCAGCGTCGGCTTGCGCGCCTTGCTGGCGAATTTTCCGCGCGCTTTGCCCTGCGCGGCTTTGTCGAGCTGCGCCGGCAGATTGGCAGCGTTGCCGTATTTCTTCTCGCCTTTGTAGGCACCGCCACGCGCGGCGACGCCGCGCTGCTTGATGGTGGGATCGTCGACGACGGCGAGCTCTGTCGCACGCAGGCGCTTCACTTCATCACGGAGACGAGCGGCTTCCTCGAAATTCAGGTCGGCTGCGGCCTCGCGCATCCGCACTTCGAGATCGGCGAGCACCGCCTCGAAATTATGGCCGATGGCAATGGCATCATCGGCCATGCCGCCGCCGCCGATATCGACCAGCACGCGGTCGCCTTCATAGACCGAGCCGAGAATGTCGCCGATGGATTTCTTCACGCTTTCCGGCGTGATGTTGTTGGCGATGTTGTATTCGACCTGCTTCTCGCGGCGGCGCGTGGTTTCGGCCATCGCGCGCTCCATCGAGCCCGTGACCTGATCGGCATACAGGATCACGCGGCCATCGACGTTTCGCGCAGCGCGGCCAATGGTCTGGATCAGCGACGTTTCCGAGCGGAGGAAACCTTCCTTGTCGGCGTCGAGAATGGCGACCAGCGCGCATTCAGGAATGTCGAGGCCTTCGCGCAGCAGGTTGATGCCGACCAGTGCATCGAAGGCGCCGAGTCGGAGATCGCGGATGATTTCGATGCGTTCGATAGTGTCGATGTCGCTGTGCATGTAGCGCACGCGAATGCCTTGTTCGTGCAGGAATTCGGTGAGGTCTTCGGCCATGCGTTTTGTCAGCACGGTGATCAGCGAGCGATAGCCCGCAGCCGATGTGGCGCGGACTTCGCCGAGGAGATCATCGACCTGGGTGCGGGCAGGGCGGATGTCCACCGGCGGATCGATCAGGCCGGTGGGGCGGATGACCTGCTCGGCGAACACGCCGCCGCTTTCCTGCAGCTCCCAGCCGGACGGCGTCGCCGACACCGCGACGGTCTGCGGGCGCATCATGTCCCACTCCTCGAAGCGGAGCGGGCGGTTGTCCATGCAGGAGGGCAGGCGGAAGCCGTATTCCGCCAGCGTCGCCTTGCGCCGGAAGTCGCCTTTGAACATGCCGCCGATCTGCGGCACGGTCACATGGCTTTCGTCCGCGAAGACCAGCGCGTTGTCGGGGACATATTCGAACAGGGTCGGCGGCGGCTCGCCCGGCCGGCGGCCGGTGAGATAGCGCGAATAGTTCTCGATGCCGGCGCACGAGCCGGTGGCTTCCATCATTTCGAGATCGAAAGTGGTGCGCTGTTCGAGCCGCTGGGCTTCGAGCAGGCGGCCCTGATTGTGCAGCTGCTCGAGCCGCCATTTCAGCTCGTCCTTGATGGACTTCATCGCCTGGATCAGCGTCGGCCGTGGCGTCACGTAATGCGAATTCGCGTAGATTTTTACGAATTCCAGCTCGTCCTGCTTGTGGCCGGTGAGCGGGTCGAATTCCTCGATGCTCTCCACGGTGTCGCCGAACAGGTTCACGCGCCAGGCCCGGTCTTCATAATGCGCCGGGAAAATGTCGATGACATCGCCACGAACCCGGAAGGTACCGCGTGTAAAATCGTGCTGGGTGCGTTTGTATTGAAGTGCAACGAGATCGGCGATCAGCTGGCGCTGGTCGATGCGCTCGTTCTTCTTCAGCGCAAAGGTCATCGCGGTGTAGGTCTCGACCGAGCCGATACCATAGATGCAGGACACCGAGGCCACGATGATGACGTCGTCGCGCTCCAGCAGTGCACGCGTCGCCGAATGGCGCATGCGGTCGATCTGCTCGTTGATCGACGAATCCTTCTCGATATAGGTGTCGGTACGGGGGACGTAGGCTTCCGGCTGATAGTAGTCGTAATAGGAGACGAAATATTCGACGGCGTTGTCGGGGAAGAAGTTCTTGAACTCGCCATAGAGCTGCGCGGCGAGCGTCTTGTTCGGCGCGAGAATGATGGCCGGGCGTTGCGTCGCCTCGATCACCTTGGCCATGGTGTAGGTCTTGCCGGAGCCGGTCACACCGAGCAGCACCTGGGTGCGATCGTTGCGGTCGATGCCTTCGACCAGTTCCTTGATGGCCGTGGGCTGATCGCCTTTCGGCTCATAGGCGGATTTCAGTTCGAAGCGCACGCCGCCTTCGGACTTGTCCGGACGTGGCGGACGATGCGGCGTCCAGACATAGTCGCGGCCGTCCTGCTTGCGGAATTCCGGGCGCCCGTCGCGGATCAGCGCTTCCAGCGCGTCGGCAGTCGCCTGCACGCCGAGCGCTTCCATCTTGTTGCGCGGCGGACGCGCCGTCAGCGCCTCGGCGTCTTCCTCCTCGGTGGTGAAGCCGAGCTGTTTTGCCAGCTCCGGATCCAGCGTCGGGATCGAGGCCGAGGTGTTGTAGTTGGCCTGCGGCGCTTCCTCAAAACCCTTCTGCTCGCTCAGGCGCGGCGCATAGGGCGCGACCACGGGCTGCGGGAAGGGCTGCAGCGGCGTCGGGCGCGCGCCCTCGTCGCCCTCGAATTTCTTTGGCGTCGATTTGCGGGCGCGATGCACCGCGGCCTCGCCGCCGGAGCGGCGCTCGAAGGAGTTTGTCGGCGGCGGTTGCAGGCCGGTGCCCGAGCCCATGCCGGCATCGCCGCGATTGATGGCGGGATTGAGCAGTTCCGCCAGCGCCGGCCCGATCGGCTTCACCTCCGGACGGCCAGCGCCCGGCTTTGCCTTGGACGTCTTCGTTGATTTTGCGGGCTTTTTCGGAGTGTCGGGTTTCTTCGCCATGGGCGGAATATGGGGCCCGACTCAGGCGCTGACCAGATCAATCAAGGAAATCAACTTTTAATTGTAATGTCATTAAAAGACATTTTAAGTGAGCGCAGCAAGCCGTTTTGGTGGTGGTTGCGTTTGGTGGGGGCGTCATTGACCAGCTTTAATGTCCAGAAGCCGGAAACCGCGCGTTTCCCCGGTGACTTTCAGCTCGAGCGGATCGCCAATTCGGCGGATCCGTCGCCGCAAGAGCAAGGCTATGTGGACGCCATCACGGCGGCGCTGGCTGGTCTCGCCAAGGAAGAAGCCGACGATGTCCAGATGGAGTATCCCGGCGAGCTGCTGGAAAGCCGCCGGTCGTCACGCGGTGTCACGGCCGATCTTCTGCTGCAGGACGTTCACGATTTTCTGGACGGCAAGAATCCCGACGGTCATTCGGCCGCTGCCATAAACATCATGGCGAACCATCACGCGAATGCGCCGCGCTTCGGGGCAACCGCCGATCCCGATGTGACGTCCGAGAAGGCATTCAAAATCGTCACTGTTCGTCAGTACGTGCCGCAAAATCAGGACGAGCAGGCCTTTATCGATACCGTGAATGCCGCGCTGAGCGACCTGGCGACCACCCGCGCGTCCGACCGTTCGCCGGATTTGCAGCCAGGCTTCTCCCAGTCGGTTCTCAAAGCGAGAGGCGAACAGCGCGAGATATTCGGCAAATGGCTGTGCCAGAACGTCAATAACTTTTGGACCACCAAGCTTCCGGTCAAGGTGCGCGTTGAAAACGTGCTGTTGAAACGCGGCGTTTACAACGAGCGATGCGACCGATTGAACCGGCGGCTTTTCAACGTAACCTTGCCGCCGCTAAACGATAAGAAACGTCAGGACATCAGTATCAGTCTCGTTTCGGGCTTGCCGGTGCCGAATGACAAACCGTCGCAGGATAAGCTCGCGCTTTATATCCAGATCAACAAGACCATGACGGTAATCCGGTCGGTATGCGATCGGATCAGCGAGCACAACCAACGAGACCCTGCCGGTGGGCAAAATGTCGCCAAAAGCCGGATGAGTTGGTTGAGACTCGGTCCGGATGAAACGCTGGACGGTGACTCGCTCTACAAGGATTTCATCATCAAACTCTATGGGATCGCGGTGGTCGGCCTGGAGCGCGAGTTCACCGAACTCGCTCAGGCGTCGCTGACCGAATTGCGCAACGAATTCTTCGTGCGCGCTGCGGCCCGCATCAAGAACATCCATGTCAACAAACTGGCATCCACCGCTTTCATCGTCTCCGCGCTGTTGCTGGCAAGCTATTGCCTGATCAAGTTGCTTCTCCTGTGCGGTCTCAATTGGTGGACGGAAAACAACTGGGCCGATCGCCACAGCAGCTTTCTGCTGGCCGCTTGCGGCGCAGCCATCGGGACCTGGGCGTCATTCGCCGTGCGGCAACTGCAAT
>CALRZK010000333.1:0-4831 GCA_943372615.1 Bradyrhizobium ivorense
CCGTCCCTATATCCAGATGCTACATGGCGAAGGCGTACCGAAGATGCAGATGGATTCGCTGCTCAAGAAGTATTCCTTCGTGCATAATTTCGGCGAACGCTTTGCCGTCTCGACCAGCTCGCACTTCCTGTGCGTCAATCCGTTCATCACCGAAAGACTGCAGAAGACCTATCCATCGCGGAAAGCGAAGATCGACACGCTCTGGACCTGGGTGAACACGGATATCTTCAAACCGCAGCCCTTTGCTGAGAGCACCGATCCGTTCCGTGTGATCTTTGCCGGCCGGCTCGACGAATTCAAGGATCCGCCATTGATGTTCCGCACCATTGCCCGGCTGCGCGAGAAGCTGAATGGCAAGGTGGAGTTCCACTATATCGGCACCAGCGATCCGCACCGCTTCCCGGAATTCGCTGCCATCGAAGACATCACCGTTCGCCACGGCTTCAAGGACGCGCTGGGCATGGCCTCGACATTGGCGAACGCCCATGCAGGCATCCTGACATCCGAGTTCGAAGGTATGCCGCGCTGCGTGCTTGAGACCCTCGCAGTCGGCCGTCCCACCGTCGCCGTACATCTGCCGCAGCTCGAATCCGTGATTCACGACGGCAAGAGCGGCTATCTCATTCCGCGCAGCGATTCCCGCGAGGAGATGATCGAAGCGCTCGCCAATCGGTTTGTGGATGTCCGCAACGCCATCGATAGCGGCGCGCTCGATCCGATGCGTGTCGCCGATTCCATCGCCGACTTCACGCCGGCAACGCAACTGGCGCGGGTTTACAGCTATCACCAGCAGATTCAGGATGCTCGCGGTCTCACGCCGTCACCTGCGCATTGAGGTTCGGGATCTCGACACGTGAATATCCTGCTTCTCACCAGCGAATACGCTCCCAGGCGGGGCGGCATCGGCACTTACGCCCACGAGATCGCCGTCGCGGCGACCAAGCTCGGCGCCACGGTGACGATGGTTGCCCCGAATTACGGGACGGATACGTCGCAAGCGGACCGCGCCTCGCCGTTTCCGGTGCATCGCTTCAGCGGCGGCCTGCATTCTGCGCGTGATCTGCCCGCCAAGATCATGCTGGCGCGCAGCAAGATCGGCGCGGCACCGTTTGACGTGGTGCATGCTGCCGATTGGCCCTTCTTTATTCCAGTCGCGCTGTCGCGCGGCCGGACCCCTGCGCGCGTTTTGATGACCGTGCATGGCAGCGAGATCAATGAGACCCAGACGACGCTGAAGCGGCTCGCGATCCGTTGCAGCGGCGTGTTCGGTCCGCGAACCGAGGTGGCGGCGAATAGCCGCTTCACTCGTGAGCTATTTCGCGAAAAGTTCTCGATCAATGAAAGCCGCATTCACGCGATCCGCCTCGGCGTTTCCGAATTCTGGTCGCAGCAACGTCAGGATCGTGCTTCGGTTCGTGCTTATCGCGAGATCGACGATGACCGGATCGTCATGGTCACGGTGGCCCGTATTACCAGGCGCAAGGGGCATCACCTGACCCTCGAAGCGCTTTCGCAATTGTCCGACACGTTGCGACGCCGCATCACTTGGCTGGTCATCGGACCGGATGGCGAGGCCGACTATGTGGATGAAGTCCGGCGCCTGATCCGGGAGTCCGACTGCGATATTCGCCTGCTTGGCGCTCTCTCGAATGAGGAGATCCGCGACATCTATGGCGCCGCGGACTTTTTCTGTCTCACCGGTGTCCCGGCAGCCTCGGGACAGGTTGAAGGCTTTGGCCTCGTCTATCTCGAAGCTGGCGCGGGCGGCCTGCCGAGCGTTGCCACCGATATCGGTGGCGTGTCGGATGCCGTGCTCGCCGGACAAACCGGGCTGCTGGTGCATCACCACGCGGACATGATCGCCGGCGTGATCCAGCAATTAGCCGATGATCACGATTTGCGCGCAAAGCTCGCTGCAGGCGCCGCCGCCTATGCGCGAGAGCTGTCCTGGGAACGTTGCGCCGCGGAGACCTATGGCTTGCGCCGGCCCGATCGGGCTGCGCCCCTGGAGGCGCTGTCGGCATGAAGACCGGCCTCGTTCTTTTGGCAGCCCTCCTGGTTACCGCGACCGCCGCCAATGCCAGCAGCTGCAACAAGAGCCGCGAATATCTGCTCGGCGGCCTCGCCGGGGATCTGCAGATGACGCCGCAGACCTATGACGGATTGTTCAAGGTCTGCGAAGCCACCGCGGCGATGCCGAGTGTGCAGGACGCGTTCATTCTGAAGGATGGCGGCATCGGCGCGATCCCGAAGCAGGACACGATTTCCGCGACCGCCGCCACCCTCTCGCGCTTCTGCGACGCCAACCCACGCGCGACGCTCCGCTTCATTTCGAAGAAGGATCTTTTGCGCGCAAAGTCCACATCGCAGATCGTCAGCCTGTCATCGACAGGCGTGACATCATGCAAGAAGATCAAGGGCCTGATGTAGCATCAGGCCCTCTTCATCGCCTTAGACGATCAGCACATCATGCGAAGTCAGCGGCGCCGTCACCCCCTTCAGCGTGATGGATGCGTCGTGACCGAGGTCGATGACCGTATCCTGGCCCACCACATGAACAGCAAGCTGCGACAAGTCCTTGGCGATCGAAGAAGCGATCTGGATCACGTCGTGATTGGCGCCCTGCCCGGCATGGAAATTGTTAATCACGTCATGGCCACCAGCCTGCTTGAACACAAAGGTATCGCCGCCGGCACTGTTCATGATGTCATTGCCGCTGGTTGACGTGAGCGTGACGCCGGCCTTGTAGGCCGTCATCGTGTGCGAACCATCCTTGTTGTCGAACACGGAGGCCAGACGCTGACCGGATGCATCCAGCATGTCATGCTTGGCGGCATAGGCCTGGTTGGTGATGCCGAATGTATCGACACTCTTGCTGCCATCGGCGCCGCGCGTGGTGACGCCGGTCAGCGCTCCATTCGCCGCAAAGCTTGATTGCACATAAGCGCCGTCGGCCTGCGTCACCGTCTGGGTCTTCAGATGACCGGCATCGTCGTACTGCGCCAGCGTCTTGATCCCGGCGCTATCCACCGATTGCGTCAGTGCCAGCGAGCCATCCTTGTGGAATTGCTCGATCAGCACGCTCTTGCCGGCGGCATCGCGAACCACATGCTCGGTCGTATAGGCTTTGCCGACGATGTCATAGGTCATGGTGTCGCGCATGCCATCCGCGCTGCGAATGGTCTGACTGGTGATGCCGCCATCGAGCTTGTAGGCCGTTTGAACGAAGGACCCATCGACCTTGGTCACCGTCTGCTGTGACAGATGGCCGGCCGCATCATACTGGTTGAATGTCTTGGTGCCGGCCGCATCGACAGTCTGCTTCATCGCCAGCGTGCCGTCGCTGTGGAATCCTTCGACCAGCATGCTCTTGCCGGATGCGTCGGTGACCGTGTGCCGCGACGTGTAATCCTGCCCGGCGACACCATAGTCCCGGATATCACGCGTACCATCCGCATTGCGGATGGTGGCATTGGTCTGGAAGCCCGCTGCATTGAACGAGAACTGCTGAAACGATCCATTGGAGAAGCTGTTCAACAGCTTCATCAGATGGCCCGCATCGTCGTAATCGCTGCTTGAAACCGAGCCGTCGCCATTCACGACCTGGCGAAACGCGAGGTCACCATCGCTGTAGAAGCGCTCCACCAGCTGGGTCTTCCCACCCGCGGCGATCACGCTGTGCTCCGACACATAGCTCTTGCCGGCAATATCGCGCGTGTAGACATCGCGCGAACCGTCGGCATTGCGGAATGTCTCACTGGTGACTGCAGTGCCGTTAGAAGCCAATGCCTGATACTCAGCGCCCTTGGCCAGCGCCGACTGGCTCGCCATAAACCCTGCCGTGCTGATGGTCGCATCGGCGAACTTGAAATATTCGACATTAATGATGCGGTCAGTGCCGTCGCGCGCGGCAACACTGTCGGTGACGACCAATTCGCCATTCACGAACGAGATCTTGTAATCCGCAGCTTTGCCGGAGAATACCGCGGTATCGATGCCATCGCCGCCATCGATAAAGTCATTGCCGATGCCGCCGGTGATGATGTCATTGCCCGCGCCGCCATAGATGATGTCATTGTCGCTATTGGCGCCATAAAACCAATCCTGATGTGCCGCGGCGTCCACATGGATGCTTCGCACATATAGATCGAACGATCCCTGCGAGCTGGCATTGATGACATCCTTCGGCGCCACCGCGACGCCGTTGATCATGATGTCCTTGAAATGCAGCGCGCGTCCCGGTGCCGAATTCATCAGCGAGATATCGAGACTGGTGAGCTGATCGGGATTGGTGAAGGTGATCGTATAGGTCTGGTAGCCGGAAGGATCGGTGGCCGGTTTGAATTCCAGCGCCCCGGTCACGGGCTGGCCATTGACCAGCACCTGAGCCTGCGCATTGACGCCCGAGGCTGCGGTTCCGTAGCCGGTCAGCGTGATCGTCGTTGTGGCCAGCTTCGCCTGGCTCGATGGGCCGCCAATGATGACGTCATCGCCATCACCGCCGCGGATGATGTCATTGCCAAGCCCCGCATTGATCGTGTGATTGCCGCGGCCTAGATCGATCACATCATCGATCGCCGATCCGGTGATGTTAAGATCGAGCGACGTGCCATTGCCCTTGAAATATTGTGCGACAATCGCTTCGGCTGGCTTGCCCATGGGCGAATAGCCGGTCTCGTTATATTTGCCATTGAGATCCCACTGCCACAGTTCGACGCCCTTCATCCAGCTGCCGCCATGGGCGCTCCAGACCTGGAAGAAGGCATTATAGGCATCGGCCTGTTCCGCGACATCTGCCGACGCATTGGCGGTCCAGGAGCCCGGTCGCATC
>CALRZK010000334.1:0-4826 GCA_943372615.1 Bradyrhizobium ivorense
GCGGCGGATGCGCTTGAACGGCGCGAGGCGCTCCTGCAGATGCGTGTAGATCGACAGCGCTGTGTCAGCATCAGGCTTGGCACTGCCGACCAGCATCACATAGGCTTTTGGAATCGCGAGACGGATCGGATCGGGACTCGGCACGATGGCGGCTTCGGCGACGGCATCGTGTTCGATCAGCACGCTTTCAAGCTCAAACGGCGAGATGCGATAATCCGACGACTTGAAAACATCATCGGCACGGCCGACGAAAGTGAGATAGCCGTCGTCATCGACGAAGACCACATCGCCGCTGCGATAGATGTCGCCGCTGGCGCCAGTGACGCTGCCGTCATCGGCCTGATAGCCCTGCATCAGGCCGGCGGGCCGATCGGCACCGAGCACGAGGCCCACTTCGCCCTCCTTCGCAGGCTGCCCATCGGCATCGATCACGCGCACGGTGTAGCCCGGCAATGGCCGGCCCATGGAGCCGACCTTCACCGCCTGCCCCGGCGAATTGCCGGCCAGTGCCGTGGTCTCGGTCTGGCCGTAGCCATCGCGGATGGTGAGGCCCCAGGCGGCCTGCACCTGCCCGATCACTTCCGGATTGAGCGGCTCGCCGGCACCGCAGACTTCGCGCAGCGACACCTTGGTGTCGGCAAGCTTCTCCTGAATGAACAGCCGCCACACGGTCGGCGGCGCGCACAGCGTGGTGACGCCG
Source organism: Bradyrhizobium ivorense (assembly GCA_943372615.1). GTDB lineage: Bacteria > Pseudomonadota > Alphaproteobacteria > Rhizobiales > Xanthobacteraceae > Tardiphaga > Tardiphaga ivorense_A. The sequence goes on from CALRZK010000334.1 coordinate 701, forward strand.
CAGCGCGCGATGGTGGCGAGCAGGCTCTTGGCATCGAAGCGCGGCTGGTTGACCACGAACACGGTGGCGCCGGCATTCCAGGGCGCGAAGAAGCAGGACCACGCATGCTTGGCCCAGCCCGGCGAGGAAATGTTGAGATGGATGTCGCCGGGCTGCAGGCCGATCCAGTACATGGTGGAAAGCCCGCCGACGGGATAGCTGCGCTGGCTGTGCCGCACGAGTTTTGGTTTCGCCGTGGTGCCCGAGGTGAAATAGAGCAGCATGGGATCGGCGGACTTGGTCGGGCCATCCGGAGTGAAGGTGTCGGGGAAATCGGCGGAGGTCTCGAAGGCGAGCCAGCCGTCATGCGGCTTCGACGCATTGACCACGATCTGCTTGATGCCTGCCGTCTTCAGGTTGCCGAATTTGGCGACCTGATCCTCGGCGGCGACGACGAGCTTTGCCTTGCCGCGATCGAGGCGGTCCTGCAATTCGTCTGACGTCAGCAGCGTTGTCGCGGGAATGATGACGACGCCGAGCTTGATCGCCGCCAGCATGGTCTCCCACAGCGGCACGACATTGCCGAGCAGCAGCAACAGGTGATCGCCGCGCTTCAGCCCCTGCGCGCGGAGAAAATTGGCGACCTGATTGGAGCGGCGGGAGAGATCGGCGAAGGAGAGTTTTGTCTCGCTGCCGGTGGGCGCATCGACGATCCAGAGTGCCGTGCGATCCTTGCTGGCCGGATCAGATGCCAGTTCGGCATCGAACCAGTCGAGCGCCCAGTTGAAATCGACGGCATCGGGCCAGCGAAAGTCGGCGACGGCGGTGTCGTAGTCGCCGCGATGTTCGAGGAGAAAGGCGCGGGCCTGCTTGAACGTGGTCATGCTTCCTCACCCTGGTTGTTTTCTTTGTCATGCCCGGGCTTGACCCGGGCATCCATCTTGAATCGACGTCGAAAGGAAGTCGGGTGGCCGGGTCAAGCCCGGCCATGACAGCGTGCGTTACTTCGCCAGCTTGCGCAGGTGGTTCACGATGCCGGAGAAGTCCACACCGCCCTGCCCGTCCTTGTCGAACGTCTCATAGATGCTTTCCGCATGCGCGCCGAGCGGCGTCGCTGCGCCCGCAGCTTTCGCCGCTTCCTGCGACAGTTTCAGGTCCTTCAGCATCAGCGCGGCGGCGAAACCGGGCTTGTAGTCGTTATTGGCTGGCGATGTGGCAACCGGGCCCGGCACCGGGCAATAGGTGGTCAGCGACCAGCACTGGCCCGATGAGGTGGACGCCACATCGAACAGCGCCTGATGCGACAGGCCGAGTTTTTCGGCCAGCACAAAGGCTTCGCTGACGCCGATCATGGAAATGCCGAGGATCATGTTGTTGCAAATCTTTGCCGCCTGCCCCGCGCCGGCATCGCCGCAATGGACGATCTTCTTGCCCATGGCTTCGAGGATCGGCTTTGCCGATGCGAAGGCCGGGGCCGCGCCGCCGGCCATGAAGGTCAGCGTCGCCCCCTTGGCGCCGCCAGTGCCGCCAGAGACCGGCGCATCGACCGATGGCAGGCTCTGCGCCGCTGCGAGCCCATGGGCCTTGCGTGCGCTTTCCACGTCGATGGTCGAGCAGTCGATCATCAGCGCGCCCGGGGCCGCCACCGGGATCGCCTCGCTCCAGACCGACACCACATGCTTGCCAGCGGGCAGCATGGTGATGATCACTTCGGCGCCCTTCACCGCATCCACTGCAGTGGCTGCAATGGTCACGCCATCGGCCTTGGCCTGCGCGCGCGAGGCTTCGACAAGGTCGAAACCCGCCACCTTGTGGCCGGCCTTGACCAGGTTCGCGGCCATCGGGCCACCCATATTGCCGAGACCGATAAATGCAATGCTGGTCATATCCTGCCCTCGTCCGTTTTGATTGTTATCGAATGTCGGCTCGATCTGGGGAATCCGACTTTCGTTCAGAAAGTGAGCGCGACGTCGCGGGGCGCCAGATAGCGCGCGACGATCTCCGGCGTGACGCCTGCAAGATCAGGCGGTTGCCACTTCGGATTGCGATCCTTGTCGATGATCGCAGCGCGCACGCCTTCGACGAAATCAGCGCTGTCGAACACCTCCAGTGCGGCGAGATATTCGCGCGACAGGCACTCTTCGAGCGAGGCGGATGCACGCCCGAGACGCAGCAGTTTCAGCGTCACTTTCAGCCCCCGCGGCGACTTGTCGGCCATCGCCTTCAGCGTCGCCTGGGCGAAGTCCGAACCATCCTTTTCCAGCGCTGCGACGATCTCCTCGACGCTATCATGGGCAAAGGCGGCATCGATCAGCGCGCGCTGCGCTGTGACGGGGCCGGTCTGCTCCGAAGCGGAAGAGTTCTTGAGCTTGGCCATGACGGCGGCCGCATCAGCGCCGGGCGTCAGCTTGGTCAGCGCCTCACGCAGCGCCGGCCAGTTGCCGGTGTCGATCAGCACATCGGCCATGCGGGCCGCCAGCGCATCGGCGCCATTGGCATTCAGGCCCGTGAGGCCGAAATAGGTGCCGAGCTCGCCTGGCGCGCGTGACAGCAGCCAGGTGCCGCCGACATCGGGGAAGAAGCCGAGGCCCACTTCGGGCATCGCCATCTTCGTCTTCTCGGTGACGATACGATGGCTGGCATGGCCGGCGAGACCGACGCCGCCGCCCATCACGAAGCCGTCCATATAGGCGACATAAGGTTTCGGAAATTTCGCGATCCGCGCATTGAGGATGTACTCCTCGCGCCAGAAGATTTTTCCGAGATCGCCCTTCGCCTTGGCACTCTCATAGAGGCCGCGGATGTCACCACCGGCGCAAAGGCCGCGCTCGCCGGCGCCTTCGAGGACGATGACGGCGACGGAAGGATCGGCTTCGAACTCATCCAGCGCCGTGACGATCTCGCGCGTCATCTCCAGCGTCAGCGCATTCAGCGCCTTCGGCCGATTGAGCCGCAGAATGCCGGCGCTGCCTTCTTTGCGCGCGATCAGGTCGCCTTCCACCACGCCATCGCTCATCGTGCGCCCTCGATCAGTTTGCGCGACACGATCAGCCGCATGATTTCATTGGTGCCTTCGAGGATCTGGTGCACGCGCAGATCGCGCACGATCTTCTCGACGCCGTATTCAGCGAGATAGCCGTAGCCACCGTGGAGTTGCAGCGCCTCATTGGCAACCTCGAAACCGATATCGGTGCCGAAGCGCTTGGCCATGGCGCAAAGCATGCCGGCGTCATGGTCCTTGCGGTCCAGTGCCGCGGCGGCGCGCCAGAGGAAGGTGCGCGCGGCTTCCAGTTCGGTCGCCATGTCGGCAACGCGGAACTGCAGCGCCTGGAATTCGTCGAGCTTCTTGCCGAAGGCTTTTCGCTCTTTCATGTAAGCGAGCGACTTGTCGAGCGCCGACTGCGCACCACCGAGCGAGCATGCGGCGATGTTGAGACGGCCGCCATCGAGGCCGGCCATGGCGATCTTGAAGCCGATGCCTTCGGCGCCAAGACGATTGGCGACGGGCACGCGAGCATTCTCGAAAATGACGGCGCGGGTCGGCTGTGCATTCCAGCCCATCTTGCGCTCATTGGCGCCGAAGGAGAGACCGGGCGTGTCCTTGTCCACCACCAGCGTGGAGACGCCACCGGCGCCCTCACCGCCCGTGCGCACCATCACGACATAGATGTCCGTTTCGCCGGCGCCGGAGATGAACTGCTTCTGGCCGTTGAGCACATAGTGATCGCCATCGATCACGGCCTTGGTGCGCAGTGCCGCAGCGTCCGAGCCCGAGCCCGGCTCGGTCAGGCAATAGCTCGCCAGAAGCTCCATGGTGCAGAGACGCGGCAGCCACTTCTGGCGCTGCGCGTCACTGCCATAGCTGTCGATCATCCACGACGCCATGTTGTGGATCGAGATAAAGGCCGACGTGGTCGGACATCCCGTCGCCAGCGCCTCGAAGATCAGCGCGGCATCGAAACGCGTCATGGCGGAGCCGCCGACATCGTCGCGGATATAGATGCCGCCCATGCCGAGCAGCGCGGCATCGCGCATCACTTCTTTGGGAAAGTGCTTGTCTTCGTCCCATTTCAGGGCGAAGGGCGCGATCTTCTCGGCGGCGAAGTCGCGCGCCATTTCGCGGATTGCAGTCTGTTCCTCGTCGAGA
>CALRZK010000335.1:0-4820 GCA_943372615.1 Bradyrhizobium ivorense
GAAGCGGCGGGGATCGTTGTAGATGACCGACGGGCCGGACGACATGTGGAAGACCACATGATCATGGGCGCGCTCATCGCTGCGCGGATGGTGGAAGGCGCCGGGCATCTCATTGGTCCCGTCGGAGACGACGCGGAACGAACCGGACATCCCGAGATGCATCAAAAGAACGTCACCGGAATCCAGGTCAGCGAGCAGGTATTTGGCCCGTCGCCCAAGGCTGGTGACCACCCGCCCCTGCAACCGCTCGGCAAAATCCGGCTGGAACGGAAACCGTAAATCCCTGCGGCGGAGCTCCAGACGCTCGATCCGGGCGCCTTCCATGGCCGGCTGCAGGCCGCGTCGGACGGTTTCGACTTCGGGGAGTTCGGGCATGAGATACGTCATTCACCTTGAGGGGCTGACGTGATAGCCCCTTTGCCGCCGGCAGGCTATGGTCCGCCGCAATCGAGGTTTTTTGAGATGAGCAGCATGGATCAGCCGGGCGAAACCACGCATTTCGGCTATCGGGACGTTCCGGTCGGGGACAAGCAGACGCTGGTGAACGAGGTGTTCCACAGCGTGGCCCAGCGCTACGACCTGATGAACGACCTGATGTCCGGCGGCATGCATCGCGTCTGGAAGGACGTGATGATCAACACCCTCAACCCGCCGCGCTCGGACGCGCCGTTCGCGCTGCTCGACGTGGCCGGCGGCACCGGCGACATTTCCTTCCGTGCCGCCAAGGCGAGCGGGCTCGGCTTTGCGGCCACGGTCTGCGACATCAATACGGGGATGCTGGAGGTCGGCCGCGAGCGCGCCATCAAGCAGCATCTCGAACATCAGGTGTCCTTCATCGAAGGCAATGCCGAAGAGTTGCCCTTCGCCGACAAGAGCTTCGACGCCTATACGATCGCCTTCGGCATCCGCAATGTGCCGCGCATCGACCGCGCGCTGAAGGAAGCCTGGCGCGTGCTGAAGCCCGGCAGCCGCTTCCTCTGCCTCGAATTCTCGACGGTGGACGTGCCCGGCCTCGACAAGATCTACGACCTGTTCTCGTTCAAGCTGATCCCGCCGATGGGCAAGGCAGTGACCGGCGATTCCGAGTCCTATCAGTATCTCGTCGAATCCATCCGCAAATTCCCGAAGCCGAATAATTTTGCCGACATGATCCGCGACGCCGGATTTGCGCGGGTGAAATACGAAGTGCTTTCCGGCGGCATCGTCGCGCTGCATTCGGGCTGGCGTTTGTGATCTCTGCTCTCTCGCATATGACGCGGCTGGCCCGCGCCGGCATCGTCTTCGCGCGCGAAGGCGTGTTCGGTGCCGTCGATCCCGCGCTGATTCCGCCGCCCGCATTGCTGGCGGTGAAGATCGCGCGGCTGATCGAGCGCAAGAATGCGCAGACCGGCCCGAAGCTTTCGCGCGCGCTGACGCGGCTCGGGCCAGCCTATCTGAAGCTCGGCCAGTTTCTCGCGACGCGCCCTGACGTCGTCGGTGTCGCCATGGCGCGCGACCTGGAGAATTTGCAGGATCGCCTGCCGCCGTTCTCCATGACAGAAGCGGAAACCGTTGTCGCTGCGTCGCTCGAACGGCCGATGTCGCAGCTCTATGCGAGCTTCTCGCCGCCGGTGGCTGCGGCCTCCATCGCACAGGTGCATCGCGCCGAGATCGTGAAAGACGGCGTGCGCAAGACCGTCGCCGTGAAGGTGTTGCGGCCGAATGTGGCTTCGCAATTCCGCCGCGACCTCGGCGATTTCTTCTTTGTCGCGCGCAATGCCGAAGAGCATTCGGCGGAAGCGCGCCGCCTGCGCCTGATCGAGATCATCACCGTGATGTCGCGCTCGGTGGCAATGGAAATGGACCTGCGGCTGGAAGCCGCGGCTCTTTCCGAGATGGCGGAGAACACGAAGAACGATCCGGATTTCCGCGTCCCTGAAGTCGATTGGGATCGCACGTCGCACAATGTGCTGACGATGGAATGGATCGACGGCATCGCGCTGAACGATCACAAGCGCCTCGCAGAATCGCAAACCGATCTGCCGGATCTCGGCCGCAAGGTGATCCAGAGCTTTCTTCGCCACGCGCTGCGCGACGGCTTTTTCCATGCCGACATGCATCCGGGAAATCTGTTTCTCGGCAGCGACGGCCGACTCGTCGCCGTCGATTTCGGCATCATGGGCCGGCTTGGTTTGAAGGAACGCCGCTTCCTCGCCGAGATTCTGCTCGGCTTCATCACCCGCAATTATCGCCGCGTCGCCGAGGTGCATTTCGAGGCCGGCTATGTTCCCGGCCATCACTCGGTGGAGAATTTCGCGCAGGCGATCCGCGCGATCGGCGAGCCGATCCACAATCGGACCGCCGAAGAAATCTCCATGGCAAAGCTTTTGACTTTGCTTTTGGAAGTAACCGGCCTGTTCGACATGCAGACCCGGCCGGAATTGATTTTGCTGCAGAAGACCATGGTCGTGGTCGAAGGCGTCGCCCGCACCTTCGATCCGAAACTGGACATCTGGAAGGTCGCCGATCCCGTGGTGCGCGAGTGGATCGAGCGCAATCTGGGGCCGCTCGGCAAGATTCAGGGCGCGCTGGCTGGCGCCGGCGAGCTGGGCAAGGCCGCTTCCGGCCTGCCGATGCTGGCGACGCGGGCAATGACGGTGCTGGAGCAGCTCGAGACCATGACGCGCAACGGCGTCCGGCTCGACGACGAAACCATTGCCGCCATTGGCAGAATTCGCGCCAAGCAGACCAAATGGCGGACCATCGGGATCTGGGTGATCGCGCTGACCTTTATCGGGATTTTGCTGACCGTGCGATGATTGCATTGCTGGCACTTCGTGCTAGCATTGCCATCAAACAGCGCGAGGCGCCGCATGGCTAATCTCTCTATTCGCAATCTCGACGACGCCATCCGCGACGAGATCCGGCTTCGGGCGGCCCGCAATGGGCGGTCCGTGGAGGATGAAGTCCGGGTCATTCTGCGTGAGGCGTCGCAAAACGGCCACGCCGCGGTCGCTGGTTTGCCGCAAGACCAACTGGCCTCCCAAAATACAGTTTCAGCACCAAATTCGCGCGAAATGGTGCGGCAAAACGGAGGCAGCCAGCTCAAGGTCACGCTGATCATCGGCGGCGGCATCGCGGCCTATAAATCGCTCGACCTGATCCGCCGGATGAAGGAGCGCGGCATCCATGTCCGCGTCGTCCTGACCCAGGCCGCGCAAAAATTCGTCACCGCACTGGCCGCGAGCGCCCTCTCCAACGAGCGTGCCTATACCGACCTGTTCGATCCCCAAAGCGAGTTCGATGCCGGGCATATCCGGCTTGCGCGCGAATGCGATCTCATCGTCGTGGCGCCTGCGACGGCGGGCCTGATGGCCAAGATGGCAAATGGGCATGCGGATGATCTGGCATCCGCCATCCTGCTCGCATCCAACAAGCCGATCCTGATCGCGCCGGCAATGAATCCGCTGATGTGGGGCAATCCCGCCACGAAGCGCAATGTCGCGCAGCTCCAGCGTGACGGCATCCGGATGATCGGACCGAATGCCGGCGAGATGGCGGAGCGCAATGAAGCCGGTGTCGGCCGCATGGCGGAGCCGACGGAAATTGCGGAAGCGGCGAATGCGTTGTTGCGCCCTCAACGCCCGCAGCCGCTGAAAGGCAAGCGCATCCTCATCACCGCGGGGCCGACGCATGAGCCCATCGATCCCGTGCGCTATATCGCCAATCGCTCGTCGGGCAAGCAAGGTTATGCGATTGCAGATGCGGCGCGTGCGGCGGGCGCCGACGTCGTTCTCGTCTCTGGCCCGGTCGAGCTCGATGAGCCACGCGGCGTGAATGTGAAGCATGTGGAGTCCGCGCGCGATATGCTGAGCGCGGTGGAAGCGGCGCTGCCTGTCGATATCGCGATCTTTGCCGCGGCTGTCGCGGATTGGCGCGTGGTCAGCGAGGGCGCGCAGAAGCTGAAGAAGAAAGCCGGCGAAGCGATGCCGCCGCTGCAGCTCACGGAAAACCCCGACATCCTCGCGACCATCTCGAAGCTGGAATCGAATCGCCCGCCGCTCGTCATCGGCTTCGCCGCAGAAACCGAACACCTGATCGAGAACGCCACCGCAAAAATCAAGCGCAAGGGTTGCGACTGGATCGTGGCCAATGACGTTTCCCCCGCCACCGGCATCATGGGCGGCGACAGCAACACCGTGAACCTGCTCACGCGCGACAAGGACAGCGGCGAGATCGCCGTTGATTCATGGGCGCCGATGAGCAAGGAGGACGTGGCCGTGACTCTTGTCGCGCGCATCGCCTCCGCCACCACGAAAGAAACACCATGAGCAACGCCGTGAAAGTCGAAGTCCAGCAATTGCCGCATGGCGAGGGCCTGCCATTGCCGGCCTATCAAACCGCGCATGCCGCGGGCATGGATCTGCTCGCAGCGGTACCGGATTCCGCGCCGGTGGTTCTGGAGCCGGGCAAAGTTGCGATGGTGCCGACGGCGCTGAGCATCGCACTGCCGCCGGGCTATGAAGCGCAGGTGCGGCCGCGTTCGGGCCTCGCGGCCAAGCATGGCATCACGGTGCTGAATTCACCGGGCACGATCGATGCGGATTATCGCGGCGAGATCGCGGTGCTGCTGATCAATCATGGCAGCGCAGCCTTTACGATCAAGCGCGGCGAAAGAATCGCGCAGATGGTGATTGCGAAGGTCGAACAGGCGGAACTCGTAACGGTGGTGAGTCTGAGCGAGACGGCGCGTGGAAGCGGGGGATTTGGTTCGACGGGAAGGTAGATGTTGTCACCTCTCCCCAACGGGGAGAGGTCGCGCGCACTTGCGCGCGGGAGAG
>CALRZK010000336.1:0-4813 GCA_943372615.1 Bradyrhizobium ivorense
GCCCATCGATGGCCGCGTCAGCCGGCATCTGATCAGCGTCGGCAATCTCGTCAATGGCAGCGATAGCGGCGCCACGCTGCTGACATCCATCGTGTCGATGACGCCGATCTATCTGTATTTCGACATGGATGAATCCATCTATCAGCGCAACAGCCGGCTGTGGTTCGAGGGCAGGCGGCCAAGCTCGCGCGATACGCCGAACCCGGTGCAGATCACGCTGACGGGCGACACCAAGCCGACCAAGGAAGGCAAGATGGACTTCCTCGACAACCGGCTCGATGTCGGCACCGGCACGTTGCGCGGCCGCGCCATCGTGGACAATCACGACCTGTCGATCCTGCCTGGCCAGTTCGCGCGTCTGCGTGTGATTGCCAGCGGCGAGTATGAGGCGCTGCTGATCCCCGACACCGCTGTTGCCACTGACCAGTCGCGAAAGATCGTGATGGTGGTGAAGCCCGACGATACCGTGGAGGCGCGGCCCGTGACGCTTGGCCCGCTCGATGACGGACTGCGAGTAATCAGGGAAGGGCTGAAGGCGGACGATCGCATCATCATCGATGGCCTGCAGCGCGCACGTGTCGGCGCCAAGGTCGCGCCAAAAATGGGTGAGGTGAAGCCTGTTGCTCCCGTCGGCGGCGCCAAGCCATGAATCTCGGCAGCCTCTCGATCAATCGTCCGATCCTCGCGATGGTGATGTCCATCGTGCTGATCATCGTCGGCGCGCTCGCTTATACGACGCTGCCGGTCTCCGAATATCCGGAAGTGGCGCCGCCGACGGTGGTGATCACCACGCAATATCCCGGCGCCTCCGCACAGACCGTGTCGGAAACCGTCGCGACGCCGATCGAGCAGGAGATCAATGGCGTCGAGGACATGCTGTATCTCTACAGCCAAGCGACCTCGAACGGCCAGCTCAACATCACCGTCACCTTCAAGCTCGGCACTGATCTCGATAAAGCGCAGGTGCTGGTGCAGAACCGCGTTGCCATCGCGCAGCCGCGCCTTCCCGAGGAGGTGCAACGCAACGGCGTCGTCACCCGCAAGAACTCGCCCGACCTGATGATGGTCGTGTTCATGCTGTCGCCCGACGACACCTATGACCAGCTTTATATTTCCAACTATGCGCTGCGCAATGTGCGCGACCAATTGCTGCGCCTCGACGGCGTCGGCGACATTCAGATTTTTGGCGCCCGCGATTATTCGATGCGGCTGTGGCTGGACCCCGACAAAATCGCCAATCTTGGCATGACCGCCGGCGATGTGATCACGGCAATTCGTGCGCAAAATATCCAGATTGCCGGTGGCCAGATCGCGGAGCCGCCGATCTCGGATCGTGCCTTCTCGCCGAACCTGACTTTCACGGGGCGCCTGAAGGATCAGTCTGAATTCGGCAATATCGTCATCAAGGCCGGTAGCGACGGCCGCACCGTGCGGCTGAAAGACGTCGCGCGGATCGAACTCGGGGCGCTGTCCTATACGACCAACAGCTTCCTGCTCAAGAAGCCCGCCGTGGCACTCGCCGTGTCGCAGCGGCCGGGATCGAACGCGCTCGCGACCGCGGATGCCATCGCCAAGACGATGGCGAAACTGAAGACGGAATTCCCGAAAGGGCTCGAATACAATATCGGCTATAACCCGACCGAATTCATCGCACAGTCCGTGCATGAGCTGATCAAGACGATCTACGAAGCCATGGTGCTGGTCGTGATCGTGGTGCTCGTCTTCCTCCAGGGCTGGCGACCGGCGATCATTCCGATCATTGCCATTCCGGTGTCGTTGGTCGGCACCTTCGCTGTGATGGCGGCGCTCGGCTTCTCCATCAACAACCTGACTTTGTTCGGTCTCGTGCTGGCGGTCGGCATCGTGGTGGACGACGCCATCGTGGTGGTCGAGAATGTCGAGCGGCATCTCGCGGAAGGGAAAAGCCGGCGAGAAGCGGCATTGCTCACCATGACCGAGGTCGGCGGCGCGCTGATCTCGATCGCGCTTGTGCTGTGCGCCGTGTTCGTGCCGACGGCCTTTATCGGCGGCATTTCCGGACAGTTCTTTCAGCAATTCGCAGTCACCATCGCGGTGGCCACGGCGATCTCCTGTTTCTGTTCGCTGACCCTGTCGCCCGCGCTGGCGTCGATGATCCTCGAACAGCATCACGAGAAGAAGCCGCCGCCGAGCTGGAATTTCATAGCGCGTGGCTGGAGCGCATTTACGGGCGTGTTCAATCGTGGCTTCGACAAACTCTCGCATGCCTATGGCACCGCGGCCGGCTTTGTCATCCATCATCTGGCGCTGATGCTTGTCATCTATGCCGCGCTGATCGGCACCGCGGGCTGGCTGATCTATGCGACGCCGCAGGGCTTCATTCCCGCGCAGGATCGCGGTTATGTCATCGTGGTCGTGCAATTGCCCGGTGCCGCATCGCTGAGTCGCTCCACCGAAGTGGTCCGCGAGATCGAGCGCATCGCCCTCGACGTGCCTGGTGTCGTTCGCGTGCCGTCCTTCGCTGGCTTCAACGGCGCCACGCGTACGCAGGCCTCGAATGCCGCAGCACTCTTCCCGGTGTTTGCAGATGCCGAGGAACGCGCCAAGGAAGGCCACACGGCCACTCAGATCACCGCCGAATTGCGCAAGCGGCTCGCCGCCATCCAGGGCGCGGTGGTGATCGTGGTGCCGCCGCCCGCGGTATCCGGCATCGGCACCGGTGGCGGTTTTGCCATGCGTATTCTCGACAATCAGGGCAGGGGTCCCGATCTGCTCGAAAAGGCGACTGACGAACTCGTCAATGCGGCCCGCAAGGCGCCCGGTCTCACCGCCGTGTTCTCGCCCTTCACCGCGAACACGCCGCAGGTCTTTGTCGATATCGACCGGCAGAAGGCGCAGATGCTCAATGTGCCGATCGCCCACGTCAATGACGCCATCCAGACCTATTTCGGTTCGGCCTATGTCAACGACTTCAACATTCTCGGCCGCACCTATCACGTCACCGCGCAGGCGGATCTGCCATTCCGCAAGGAGCGCGCGGATCTTGCCCGCCTGCAGACCCGCAACGCTGACGGCAATATGGTGCTGCTCGGCAGTGTCGTGAATTTCGAGGACAGGGCGGGGCCGGACCGCGTGCCGCGTTACAATCTCTATCCGGCGTCGGAGCTGCAGGGCGACACGTTGCCCGGTGTCAGTTCGGCGACGGCGCTGAACACGATGAAGAAGCTGGCCGACGAGACCCTGCCAAGTGGCTTTAGTTTCGAATGGACAGACCTATCCTATCAGCAGGTCACCGCGGGCAATTCGGGGCTCTACGTGTTCCCGATCTGCGTGCTGTTCGTCTATCTCGTGCTGGCCGCGCAATATGGCAGCTGGTCGCTGCCTTTTGCCGTGATCCTGATCGTGCCGATGTGCCTGTTCGCGGCCACGATCGGCGTGCGGATCATGGGGCAGGACATCAACATCCTCACCCAGATCGGCTTTGTCGTGCTGGTGGGACTAGCGGCAAAGAACGCCATTCTGATCGTCGAATTCGCGCGCGATATCGAACAGGAGGGGCGCGATCAGCTCGAGGCGATCGTCGAGGCGTGTCGCTTGCGTATCCGCCCGATCCTGATGACGTCCTTCGCTTTCATTCTCGGCGTGCTGCCGCTGGTGATCTCGTCGGGCTCAGGCTCGGAAATGCGTCAGGCCGTCGGTGTCGCCGTGTTCTTCGGCATGATCGGCGTCACGATCTTCGGCCTGATCTTCACGCCGATCTTCTACATCCTGATCCGCCGCCTTTTCCCGGGCTCCGTGGTGGTCCCGCCAAAGGATCTGGGGGCGCTGCGTGATTGCCAATAATACCCTGATACCCGGCCTTGTGCCGGGTATCATCGCTTTGGCACAATGGCATGAGAGACGTGAATAGCCAGACCTTCGTCGCGAAGGCGCTCCGGCACCGCAGGCGGGACAACCCGTCATGACGGAAGAAAGTTTGTAGATGGACACTGCCCCCCGCATCGAATTGATGAACTGGCTCACCGGCCAGGGCCTCACCGGCTCGCCGGAAAGCGAGTTGATCCGCGGTTTCTGCGAGCGCTGCCTCTCCATGGGGATCGAGCTGTCGCGCGGGCAGGTGTTTCTCGACACATTGCATCCGCTGTTCGAGGGCCGCGGTTTCCGCTGGAGTGACAGGCCGAGCAACGAAAGCGAGATGTTCGAATACGGCTCGACGGCAAGCGGCGAGGCCGCGGAAAGCTGGCGCCGTTCGGTATTCTTCCACATGCTCGAAGAGGGGCATGACGAGATGCATCTCGATCTGTTCGACCCCGCCATCAGCGAACGCTTCAACATGATCCAGGGCCTGCGCGACAATGGCCATCGGCATAGTGCCGTGTTCGTGCACCGGTTCGGCGAGCAGGGCTCCATGGGTAACATGGATTGCGTCTATTCGCATTGGGCGACGCGCCATGAGGATGGCTTCGACGAAGAACAGATGGGCGCGCTCCGCCAACTCGTGCCGATGCTCGGCCTGGCTCTGAAGGCCGTTGCACAGATGGAGATTGCCCGCACGTTGGGCCGCGTTTATCTCGGTCGCGACGCCGCCGAACAGGTGTTGCGCGGCAGGATCACGCGCGGCGTCACCGAGCGCATCAAGGCCGTGTTGTGGTTCTCGGACCTGCGCAATTCCACCGGCATCGGCGAGGCGATCGGCCCTGACGAAATCATTCCGTTTCTGAACGACTATGCCGAAGCGTCCATCGACGCGATCCATGAGTCCGGCGGCGATGTGCTGAAACTGATCGGTGACGGCATTCTCGCGATGTTCACTGCCGACGATATGCTTCATGCC
>CALRZK010000337.1:0-4808 GCA_943372615.1 Bradyrhizobium ivorense
GATCATGCCGGGCTTCGGCTTCCGCCATGGATGATCTTCGATATAGCCTTCAACCGAGCCGCTCGGATGATGCGGGCAATAGCGGACATCGTCGATGACCGCGCCGTCTTTCGCGAGTTCGCTGCGCATCCAGTCCAACAATGTGTTGAGCTCGGCCTCGGTAAAGTAGCCGCGCGCGACGCCGGATTGATTGGTGAAAACGAAGACATGATAGCCGGCGTCGTTCAGCCGCTTCACGGCCTTGGCCGCATTCGGCATCCAGCGGATCTTCTCGGGATGGCCGACATAGTTGTCGTCGTAATTCAACACGCCGTCGCGATCGAGAATGGCCGCTGGCTTTGGCTGCTTAATCGATGTCATGAGGGCACGCCGTCGGCTTCGACCCTCGCCATCAGGCCTTGGATGATGTCGGCCACATCTGTCGCTGGGATATCACGCATGCATGCGTGGTTGTTCTGATGGCAGATCGGCGTGTGGCAGGGCTGGCAGGGCACGATGGTCTTGGTTTGCACAGTGGCAGCCAGGGGATTGAGCGGGCCCCATAGCTGCGGGCTGGTGGGGCCGAAAATGCCGATGGTCGGTGTGCCCACGGCGGCGGCGATATGCATCAGGCCGGAATCATTGGCGACCGCCACCCTGGCGGCAGCCATGCCGATCACGCCATTGCGCAGGTCGTTCGTGGTGAGATCCTTTGCACGGGGACCCGCTGCGGCGATGATTTCGTTGGCAAGGTCCTTCTCGCCGGGGCCGCCAATCACCCAGACGTCGTAGCCGCGCTCGACCAGCAGCTTCGCCGCCTCGGGATAATAGGTCCAGCGCTTGGACGAGCCCACCGAGCCGGGACCCAAGGCTACGGCAAGGCCGGTGCCGAGCCCATTGGCCTGCCGCCAGCGGGCGATTTCGTCGGCGGGGACGTGGAAATCCGGCACGGGCCATTCGGTGGGCAGTCTGGTGCCCGGAGGCAATGCCAGCGCGCATTTCCGGTCGATCATGCGGGGCAGCTTCTTCTCGCCCCAGCGCCAGTCATTCAGCAGGCCGAAACGGACCTCGCCGACAAAACCGATGCGCTCCGGAATCCCCGCCAGCGCCGGAGCCAGGGCGGATTTCCACGTCCTCGGCATGATCAGGGCGGTGCCGTAGTTCCGCTCGCGCATCAGAGTCGCGAGTTCCCATTGCTTTGCAAGCGCCAGTTGGCTGCGGGGCAGGTCCCAGACGATGGCGGAGCGGACGCCTGGCATGTAGTCCACCAGCGGTGCCACCAGCTTCGTCACCAGCATATCGATCGGCCGGTTCGGCCAGCGCTCCTTCAGCACCCGCACGACCGTATGGCCGCGGACAAAGTCGCCAATCCACATATAGGGCACGATCAGGATCGGGCGGGTGTCGTCCGGGTCGACACGAACGCCCAGATATTGTGAATTTTGATTCATCCGGATTGCACTGCAAATGGCGATGATCCGCAAATGCAGATGGTCTGCAATTGCGGAGTATTTCTGAATCGGTAGCGTTTCCAGCCTTCTAGGACAAGTCCGTTGGGCGGCTCCGCGTGGGCGCATTGCTTACGGGCGGCAGCTGGTGCAAATGAAGTTTGCAGAAATGCAAACGGGGATTCCATGCTGCTGGTGACCGGAGGAGCCGGTTTTATCGGATCGAACGTGGTGGCGGCGCTGAATGACGCCGGCCGCGCCGATGTCGCCGTGTCCGATTTTCTCGGCCATGACGGCAAATGGCGGAACCTGGCCAAGCGGCAGCTCGCCGATGTGGTCCCTCCCGGCGAGCTGATGGACTGGCTGAAGGGCCGCCGGCTCGACGCCGTCATCCATATGGGGGCGATTTCCGAGACCACCGCAACCGATGGCGATTTGGTCATCGAAACCAATTTTCGCCTCTCCATGCGGTTACTGGATTGGTGCGCCACCCATGGCGTGCCGTTGATCTACGCGTCCTCGGCGGCGACCTATGGTGATGGCGAACAGGGGTTCCGCGATGCCGATACGGTGCCCGAGCTAAAGACGCTCCGCCCGATGAATCTGTACGGCTGGAGCAAGCATCTGTTCGATCTCGCGGTGGCTGAGCGAGTCACCAAGGGGGGACAGATGCCGCCGCAATGGGCAGGGCTGAAGTTCTTCAACGTGTTCGGCCCCAACGAATATCACAAGGGCGGCATGATGAGCGTGCTGACCCGGCGCTTCGACGACATCAAGGCCGGCCGCGGCATCCAGCTGTTCAAGTCGCATCGCGAGGGTGTCGCCGACGGAGACCAGCGCCGCGACTTCATTTATGTGGAGGATGTCGTCCGCGTGATCATGTGGCTGCTGGCGACGCCACGCGTCAGCGGCATCTACAATGTCGGTACCGGTAAGGCGCGCAGCTTCAAGGATCTGATGCTGGCCGCCTATGCGGGGCTCGGCACCGCGCCGAACATCGAATATATCGACATGCCCGAGCAGATTCGCGGCAGCTATCAGTACTTCACGCAGAGCGAAGCCGATCGGCTGCGCGCCGCAGGCTACAATGGTGGTTTCACAGGCCTGGAGGATGCGGTGAAGCACTATGTGACGCATTATCTCGATCTGCCCGATCGCTTTCGTTGACGCTCAGGTTCCTGTGTGATGTTCGACTTTGACGTTTTGTCCCATGCGTTTTCGAAGCAGACGGTGCTCTGCATCGGCGATCTCATGCTGGATGAATTCGTCTATGGCGAGGTGTCACGGATTTCGCCGGAAGCACCGGCGCCGGTGATTGCCGCACAGCGAAGCGAGATCGTGGTCGGCGGCGCCGGAAATGTGGCGCGCAATATCGCGGCGCTGGGCGCCAAGTGCATTTTCGTCGGCCTGATCGGTGCTGACGATGCGGCAGAAACGCTGAAGCGACAGCTCGCCCAGGAGAGCGGCATCGAAGCGCTGCTGGTGACGGACCCATCGCGTCCGACCACGCGAAAGGTGCGCTTCGTTTCCGAGCACTTCTCGACGCATATGCTGCGGGCCGATTGGGAACTGGCGGCGCCCGCATCGGCGGAGATCGAGAAGCAATTGCTCGACGCCATCCTGCCGCAGATCGCGCGCGCCGATATCGTACTACTGTCGGATTACGCGAAGGGCGTTTTGACCGCGCGAGTGATCCGTAATGTGATCGGCGCGGCGAAGAAGCTCGGCAAGCGCGTCATCGTCGATCCGAAGAGCGCAAATTTCGCGATTTATCGCGGTGCTACGCTGCTGACGCCGAACCGCAAGGAATTTGCCGAAGCGACCCGGACTCGTGCCGATACGGGAATCAATATTCCCGCGGCGCAGGAAGCGATGATCCTCGCCGACTGCACGGCGATGTTGGTGACCCAGAGCGAGCACGGCATGACGCTGGTCGCACGCGATGGCGATGCCATTCATGTTCCGGCATTGCCGGTGAAGGTGCGCGACGTATCGGGGGCTGGTGATACGGTTGCTGCGATGCTCGCCGTGGCGCTCGCCGCCGGCGCGGACTGGGAGACGGTGCTTCGCCTGGCATCGGCTGCTGCGGCGGTGGCCGTTGGCAAGAAGGGCACGGCAGTGGTTCTGCCGCAGGAATTACGCCGCAAGATGCTGCCGGATGCGACATTGGCGGCCGAAGACAAGATCGTCGCACTAGGCGATCTGGCGTCCCGGCTCGATGGCTGGCGTCGCGACCAGTTGCGGGTGGGTTTCACCAATGGCTGCTTCGATATCCTTCATCCCGGCCATGTGAAGGTGCTCACGGCTGCACGCGCGACCTGTGACCGCCTCGTTGTTGGCCTCAACAGCGATGCCTCGGTGAAGCGCCTCAAGGGGCCGGAGCGTCCCGTGCAGAACGAGCGTGCGCGCGCCGAGGTGCTGGCTGCGCTGGAGGCTGTCGATCTCGTTATCATCTTCGAAGAGGACACCCCGATCAGGTTGATTGAGGCGATTCTGCCTTCGACCCTGGTCAAGGGCGGCGACTATACCCGCGAGCAGGTGGTCGGTCACGAAATCGTCGCGGCACATGGCGGCGAGGTGGTCATCGTCGATATCCTGCAGGGACACAGCACGACGTCGCTGGTCGAGCGGGCGCGTAACGGGCAATCATGACGCGTATTTCTAATTTCACTATCCGCAACTGGGTCATCGCGATCCATGACGCCATCGTCACCGCTGCGGCGGTGGTGCTGGCTTTTGTGCTGCGCTTCGACGGCGAGAACCTGCTGGATCGTCTGCCGCTGCTGCTGACGATCCTGCCTTACTTCGTCGTCTTCAGTTTTCTTGTCTGTTACGTCTTCAATCTGACGACGACGAAATGGCGCTTCATCTCGCTGCCGGATCTGCTCAACATCATCAAGGCATCGACGGTTCTGACCGGCGCTCTGCTGGTGCTGGACTACATCTTTCTGGCGCCGAACGTCTACGGAACCTTCTTCCTCGGCAAGACCACCATTATTATCTACTGGTTTCTCGAGATCTTCTTTCTGAGCGGCTCGCGGCTGGCCTATCGCTACTTCCGGTACTCGCGGACGCGCAACAAGGCGCGCGCCATGGATGCCGCGCCGGCTTTGCTGATCGGCCGCGCTGCCGACGCGGAAGTTTTCCTGCGCGGCATCGAGAGCGGTGCGGTGAAACGGATGTGGCCGGTGGGCATCCTTTCGCCGGCCATGTCGGATCGCGGACAGACGATCCGTGGCGTACCAGTGCTTGGTGGCCTCGACGACCTCGGCAATGTCATCGACGACTTCAAGCACCGCGAGCGCTCCATTGAGCGCGTGGTGATGACCCCCTCTGCTTTCGAGGACGAGGCACAGCCGGAATCCATCCTGATGCGTGCCC
>CALRZK010000338.1:0-4802 GCA_943372615.1 Bradyrhizobium ivorense
GGCGTGCCGGTAAGATGCGCGAGCAGCTCGGTGTGGCCAGGATATTTGTGACCAGCGGCATGCAGCGCTTCCTTCGAGAGCGGCGCGGTGCAGATGCCCTGGGCGAGCCCGGCCTGCACCACCTGCACGGCCTTCTCGATGTAGCGATAGGCGGCCTCGCCGGCGATCGGCGAGTTCTGGCCGAATGGCAGATCGGCCGGCACGTTTTTCAGATCGACGCATTGCACATTCTTCGACGCGAAATTCGCATCCTTGGCGTCAGCCAGCGCATCGACCTCGAGTACGCTACCGACGATCTTGCCGGCCTGGCGCAGGCGGGCGGCATCGCCGATCACCAGCATGTTGCACAGCGCCTGCGCTTCCGGCTGGGCGAGCGCCTTCATGATCACTTCGGGGCCAATGCCCGCCGGATCGCCCATGGTGATCGCAATGGTCGGACGGGTCATGAGAAGCTTCCTTTGGTTCGGACGGCGCGAAGACGTTCGCTGATACGGATAAGGCTCATTTCGTCACCAAAAGCACCGGCCTTGGTGGCGATGGGAACGGAGAGTTGGCCGAGGGTGAGACCGAGCGACACGCCCGGTTCGATCTCGTCGGCAAGGCGAATGCCATTGACGCCGAAGCGCGACAGCAGCGCAGCAGCAGTCTCGCCGCCGGTGGCCGCGAAGGCACCGATGGCAGGCGCGACGCTTTCGAGCGTGATGGCGAGGCCTTCGGCCAACTTCGGGCCGAGCGACATATTGAGCTCGCCTTCCATCATGATCTCGACCAGCGCATCGCCGCCGGAGGTGAGATGCTTCGAGACGTCAGCAGCCAGCACGGCACGCTCGGGCGCATTGGCATCGAGCAACGCTTCGGGTGCGATCGGGAAATGCTTCACCGTGCTCGTCTCTTGCAGCTTGCGCGCGGCAGAGCGCGAGGCGCCAGCTACCGAGCCAACCACAATCAGCGAGCCTTTCTCGCTCACCGGAATCTTCAACGGCGCAACAGTTGTACCTGCATCGAGACCGGCCAGTGCGTGAGCCAGGCCAGCACTTCCGATGAAGAAGGTCGCCTTCGACGCATGAATGCTCGCTTCCGCGATCAGATGCAGGTCGTCGTCAGTCTCGGCATCACACGCGGCGACAACATCACCTTCAGCCGCGAGCTTTGCGAAAACGGATTTCAGATCGCCGCTACGAATAGTGGCGAGCGTCACCTTCTCGCCGCGGATTCCGGCGGTGGCCAGCACATCGACGAGATCGGCATTGGGATAGGTGTGGTCGCGCTGCCAGACTTCGGCGTCTTCAAGTGGCGCGCCCTTCACAAGGATACGACCATTGATGGTCGTGCGGCCGGTGGCCGGAAAGGCCGGCGCGAACACGCCGAAGCCGGCGCCCACATTGGCCTTGAGATAGTCGAGGGCCGCTTTCGTCTCAGCTGCGGGTTGGCCCCGCAGCGTCGAGTCGATTTTCTTGAACAGCGTGCGGCCGGGCTCGCACAAGCGCGCCAGGATATCCGCGTGCCGCTGTGCTGCGTCCGCGGCACTCATGCCGCGGCTCGCCGCATCATAGGCCATGACCGGAAGCTGGTGATCCGACGCATCGGATACTTCGCCCCATGTCACTGCGGCTGCCTGTCCCCTTCGTCCGAAGGCGATGGCGCAGTCCGCAGCACCGGTGAGATCGTCCGCGAGGATCAGCCAGCGATCAGTCATGGTCAGCGTCCGGCTGTCGGAGCGGTGGCGGTCGGAGCTGCAGCGTCAGTGGCTTCGTCCTCCGGCTCGACATCCTTGCCGACGATGCCGGCGATCCATGCGGTCGCGATCGGCGTCAGGATGGCGGTAACGACCACGCAGGCTGCGATCAGGATCGTGGCCGGGCCAGCGGCTGCTGCATAGTCCGGATTGGCCGAAGCGACGATGGCCGGAACGGCGGCGGCATTGCCTGCGGTCGAGGCTGCTGCAACACCGGCGACGCCGTTGCCGCCGATCAGACGGTCGGCGAAGAACATCGGAATGCCGGTGAGCACGACAACGCCGACGCCCATGGCGATACCGAGCAGACCAGCCTGCCAGACCATCGACAGGTTGAGGCCGGTGCCGAGCGCGAAGGCGAAGAACGGGATCATCACCGGCACGGCCTTGCTGAGGAATTCGCGCATCTCCTTGTCGAGATTGCCGATGATCATGCCGATCACCAGCGGCAGGATCGCGCCGACCAGTGCGGGCCACTGGAACGACGACAAGCCGGCAACACCAAGGGTGATCATGGTCAGGAACGGGCCGCTTTCCAGCGTCATGATGGTGTAGGCACCCACGTCGCGCGGACGGCCGTACTGGCCCATCAGCGCCATGTAGAGACCGCCATTGGTGTCATTCATCGCAGCGACGATGGCGAGCGTCGAGACGCCGGCGAAAATGCCTGCGGTGATCGGGGCTTCACCAAGGAAGCGGCCGAAGATCAGGCCGAGAACCATCGCGGTGCCGACCTTCACCAGCAGCAGGGTGCCGCCCTTTTTCACGATGTAAGGCGTCGCCTTGAAGCTGATGCTCGCGCCCATGCAGACATAGAACACGGCCAGGATGGTCAGCGCGCCGCCGGAGAAAAGAGCGCCGGTGAAGGAGCCGAAGAATTTTGGCGTCGCCGGGAACAGCGTGGCGATCACGGCGCCGAGAAAAAGCGGAACGGTCATCATGCCGCCGGGGACTTTTTCAATCGCGCGCTTAATTGGAACCTGCATTTTATTTCCTCTGATTATTTTGCGCAATTTGCCCATACGGCCCCAGCGCGGCGGCGGTTTATGCGCATGACACGCAAATGACAACCCCATTTTGCGCAATATGCGCATCTTCTAAAAGTGTCTTAACGCAGCCGGGTTCCC
Source organism: Bradyrhizobium ivorense (assembly GCA_943372615.1). GTDB lineage: Bacteria > Pseudomonadota > Alphaproteobacteria > Rhizobiales > Xanthobacteraceae > Tardiphaga > Tardiphaga ivorense_A. Next base: position 2,863 of record CALRZK010000338.1, read on the forward strand.
GGCCATTGCCGCAAGGATGCCGCAAGACGCCGCGAAATTCGCGCTTAAACAGTCATTTAAACGGTAATAAATGACCATTTGCCGCCGAGATGCCGCCGTGCTGCCCCTGCTCTGCCGCAGCGGCCGCTGGTTTGCCGCAAGAAAAAACGCCGACCTGAGAGTTCAGGCCGGCGTTTCGCATGTTTTCGTGTGTCAGCAGTGAGGCAGCAACGTTACCGGCCGCGATCACTCCTTCTTGTCGATATTCCAGAACACCGGCACCGCAGCGCCGTCGGTGACTCCGGTCAGCGAGGTCCGCCACACGCTCGGCACCTTGTATTCGCCGAGCGGGATGTAGATGACCTTGTCGTAGACTTCCTTCTGGACCTCGGCAGCAATCTTCTTCTGCTCGTCCGGCGACGTCGCGCGCGCGTATTTGTCGCGCAACTCTTCCAGCTTGGCATCCTCGGTCCAGCCGAACCAACCGCCATTGCTCTTGCCGCGACCGGACGTCGAGACGTTGGCGATCGGGTTCAGAATGTCGGCACCAACCCAGTTGGTGAAGAACATGTGCCAGCCGCCTTCCTTGATCGGCTTCTGGCTGGCGCGGCGGGTGACGACGGTCTGCCAGTCGGTGGCCTGATATTCCACCTTGAAGCCGGCATCACGCAGCTGCTGCGCGGCGACGATCGGCTGCGCCTTCAGCGTGGTTACGTCGGTCGGCCCCATGATCACGATCGGCGTGCCGTCGTAACCGGACTCCGCGAGCAATTTCTTGGCTTCGGCCAGGCCGTTGCCCTTGACCAGAGTTTCCGAGCCGAGATCGGTGGCATTCGGCGTATTGCAGCCGAACACGGCGCCGCAGACATTGTAGTAGCTGGTATCACCGACCAATGCGTCGAGCACTGGCTTCTGGCTCAAAGCAAGGAATGCCGCGCGACGAACTTTTGGGTTATCGAAGGGCGGGTTGAGGAAGTTCATGCGGCCCAGCGTCTGGAAGCCGAGCTTGTTGATGACCTCGACCTTCAGATCCTTATCCTTCGACAGGATCGGCAGCAGGTCATAGGGACCGTTCTCCATGAAATCGACGTCGCCGGATTGCAGCGCGTTCACCGCGGTCTGCGCATCGGGCATGGTGACCCACTCGACGCGATCAACCTTCACCACCTTGCCGCCGGCCGTCCAGTCGATCGGCTCGGAGCGCGGCTTGTACTCCTTGAACTTCTCATAGACAGCCTTCACACCCGGCTGGAATTCCGACTGCACGAATTTGAACGGGCCGGAACCGATCTGTTCCGGAATCGATTTGTCCGTCGGCGTTTCGGCAAGGCGTTTCGGCATCATGAACGGCACCGCCGAGGACGGCTTGCCAATCGATTCCAACACGAGGCCGTAGGGCTCCTTCAGCGTCAGCACGATGGTCTTGGCGTCGGGCGCCTCGATGCTCTTGGTGAAGTCCATGAGCTTCTGGCCCATGCCGTCGCGCGCGCCCCAGCGCTTCAACGAGGCGACGCAATCTTCCGCCGTCACCGGCTTGCCGTCATGCCACAACAGGCCATCGCGCAGGGTGAATGTGTAGACCAGCTTGTCGTCGGAGACTTTCCAGTCGGCCATCTGCGGCTTGATCTCATATTTCGAGTTCATGCCGAGCAGCGTGTCGTAAACCATATAGCCGTGGTCGCGGGTGATATAGGCGGTGGTGATGATCGGATCGAGCACACGCAGATCGGAATGCATCACCGCGGTGATCGTCTTGCCGGCCGCATCCGCAGGCGAGGACATCATCGGCAGCGCCAGCGCTGCAGCAAGCGCAATGCTCGGCAGCGTCATTTTCGTGAAGGCTGCGGACTGCCGCCAACGTGACATCATAGACATTCGATCTCTCCTGACTTGAATCTGGTCATAGGCCGATGATTGCTTATGCAACGCGATCTATTTTTGAGCGCTTTGCAACTTGTCTT